>NZ_JBHZAV010000176.1:0-19011 GCF_042754445.1 Embleya sp. NPDC059213 | reverse complement strand
CCCTTGGGCCGGCCGGTCGAGCCGGAGGTGTAGAGCACGTACGCGGGCTGCGCGGCGAGCGGCGGTGCGACGACCGGGGCGGCGGCGTCCGTGGCGTCGTCGATCACCATCACCGGCCGCCCCCAGGACGGTTCCGCGTGCCCGGCATCGGTGAGCACCAGCGTGGGTCGGGCGTCGGAGAGCGTCTCGGCCAGGCGGGCGGGTGGGTCCTCGGGGTCGAGCGCCAGGTAGGCCGCGCCGCTCGCGAGCACCGCGTGCAGGGCGACCACCAGGTCGGGCGAGCGCGGCAGCGCCACGGCGACCAGGGCGCCGGGCCCGGCGCCGGCGTCGACCAGCCGTCGGGCGCTCGCCCGGATCCGGGCGGCCAGCCGTTCGTACGTGGTCACCGTGCCGTCGGTGGCGATCACGGCGGGGGCGAGCGGGGTGCGGCGGGCCTGGGCACGGAAACGCTCGACCACGGTGTCGGCGGGCACCTGGTGTGCGGTGGCGTTGAACTCGTGCACGAGCTGTCGGCGTTCGGCGTCGGCGAGCAGGTCCAGGCTGCTCAGGCGCGCGTGCGGGTCGGCGAGCACCTGCGCGAGCAGCCGGTGCAGCCGCTCCAGCAGTGCGACGACGGTGGCGGGTTCGAACAGGTCGCACGCGTAGCCGGCGTGCACCCGGATGCCGTCGCCGGCCGTCTCCACGAAGCGCAGGTCGAGGTCGAACATCGCCGCGCCCGTGCTCGGGGCGAACGGTTCGGCGTGGGTTCCGGGCAGGGCGAGGTCGATCTCCTCGGCGCGGTGGTGGGTGAGGGTGGCCTGGATCAGCGGGTGCCGGGACAGGGTGCGGGTGGGCCGGAGTCGGTCCACGACCCAGTCGAAGGGCACGTCGGCGTGCGCGAAGGCGGCCAGGTCGCCGGTTCGGGTGCGGTCGAGGAGTTCGACGAAGGTGGGGTCGCCGCCGACCCCGGTGCGTAGCACGACGGTGTTGACGAACAGGCCCACCACGGCGTCGAGATCCTCGTCGGTGCGGCCCGTGACCGGTGCGCCCAGGAGGATGTCCTCGCCCGCCCCGAGGTGGTGCAGGACCGCGACGACGGCCGCGTGCAGCGTGGTGAACACGCTTGCGCCGGTGCTGCGCGCGAGGTCGCGCAGAGCATCGGCGAGGTCGGCGGGCAGGGTGTGTTCGGCGCTCGCGCCCCGGTGGCTGCGTTCGCTCGGTCGCGAGCGGTCGGCGGGCAGCGCCAGTTCCTCCGGCGCGTCGCGCAACGTGGCGGACCAGTATTCGAGTTGACGCCTGGTCAGGTCGGTGGGCGTGTCCCGTCCGCCCAGGATCGTGCGCTGCCAGGCCGCGTACGCGCCGTGTCCGGCGACCGGTTCGGGACGCGGCGGCGGCGCCGTTCCGGCGGTGCGCGCGGTGTAGGCGGCGGACAGGTCGGCCAGCAGCGGTCCGAACGACCAGCGGTCGGCGGCACTGTGGTGCAGCACCAGGATCAGGACGCTCTCCCCGTCGGGGGCGCCGACGAACAGCGCGGCCCGCAGCGGCGGATCGACGCCGACGTCGAACGGCCGCGCCGCGAGCGCGGCCACCTCGGCGTCGACCTGTTCGGGCGACCGGGTGTGTGCCGGCACGACGGCGCAGTGCAGCCGGGCCTGCGCGGCTTCGGGCGTGAGCACCTCGCGCCGGGGTGCGCCGTCGGCGCCGGGTACCAGGAGGGTGCGCAGGCTCTCGTGCCGCGCGACCACGTCGTGCACCGCCGCGCGGATCGCCTCCGGCGCCACCCGGCCGCGCAGCCGCAGGCCCAGCGGCAGGTTGTAGGCCGCGGACGGCCCGCGCACCTGTTCCTCGAACCACAGGCCGACCTGGGCGAACGACGCGGGTGCCGGCCGCGGTACGGCGATCTCGCGTACCCGCGGGCGCACCGGCTCGGCCGTGTCCACCAGTCGGGCCAGGGCCGCGGGGGTGGGCGCGTGGAAGACGTCGGGCACGGCGATGTCGACCGCGAAGGTCAGGCGCAGCCGATTCGCCAGCCGGGCCGCGAGCAGCGAGTGCCCGCCGAGCGCGAAGAAGTCCTGGTCCGGGCCGACGTGTTCCGGTGCCAGGTCGAGGAATTCGGCGAAGATCGCGCACAGGGCGCGTTCGCGTTCGTCGGCCGGCGCGCGGGTGGGCGCGGCGATCGCCTGCGGGACCGGCAGCGCGTTGCGGTCGAGCTTGCCGTTGGGGTTGAGCGGAAACGCGTCCAGGAGCACGTACGCGTCGGGCCGCAGCGGGCCGGGCAGGGTACGGGCCAGGTCGGCGCGCACCGCGTCGACGTCGACGCGGGCACCCGGGGTGGGCACCAGGTAGGCACACAGGGCGGTGCCGGAGCGGTAGGCCGTCACCAGCGCCCGGGCGATGCCCTCGTGGCGCAGCAGGTGGTGCTCGATCTCGCCGGGTTCGATCCGCACGCCCCTGATCTTGAGCTGGTGGTCGGCCCGGCCCACGAACTCCAGTTCGCCGTTCGCGCGCCGTCGCACCAGGTCGCCGGTGCGGTAGAGCCGGCTGCCCGGCGGCCCGTAGGGGTCGGCGACGAATCGTTCGGCGGTGGCACCGGGGCGGCCGAGGTAGCCGCGGGCGAGGCCGTCGCCGGCGAGGTAGAGCTCGCCCGGGACGCCGATGGGCACCCGACGCAGCGCGGTGTCCAGGACGTGGGCCCGGGTGCGGGCGATCGGCCGGCCGATCGGCACGGTGGACGACCCGCCGCCGGCGCCGGCCCGGTGGAGGTGGGCGAGGCTGTCGCCGGCGGCTTCGGAGCAGCCGTACAGGTTGACCACGGTGGCGTGCGGCAGTCGGGTGGTGACCGCGTCGGCCAGGGCCGTGGGCAGGGTTTCGCCGGAGCAGATCCAGGTGTGCACGCCGTCCAGCGCGCCGGGCGGGGCGGTGTCGAGGAGGGTCGCCAGCAGGCTGGGGACGACGGTGAGTACGCCGGCACGGCTGCGTTCGGCCAGCTCGGTCAGGCGCAGCGCGTCTCGGGCGGTGGTGTCGTCGGCCAGGACGAGGGTGTCGCCGGCGACGAGGGCGCCCAGGAGTTCGGTGCTGCCGTCGATGAAGGCGAGCGCGCTCTTGGCCAGGCGCACGCCCGGACCGGGCTCGGCCGGCAGTGCGGTGCGGCCCCAGCGCAGTCGGTTGACCAGGGCGCGTTGGGTGCCGACGACGGCCTTGGGGCGGCCGGTGGAGCCGGAGGTGAAGACGACGTAGGCGGGGGTGAGCGGGTGGATCGGCGGGTGGGCCGGGTCGGCGGCGGTGGTGGCCGGGAGGTCGTCGAGGCGCAGCACGCGGGCGATCTCGCCGGGTGGGGTGTAGTCGGCGTCGCAGACGAGCAGGTCGGGTGCGGCGTCGGCGAGCATCGCGGCGACCCGCTCGGGCGGGTGGGTGCGATCCAGGGGCAGGTAGGCGGCGCCGATGCGCAGGATCGCGAGCAGGGTCGCGACCAGGTCGGCGGTGCGCGGCAGGGCCAGGGCGACGACGGGTTCGGTACGGGTGCCGACGGTGCGCAGGGCGAGGGTGAGGCCGGCGGCGATCCGATCGGCGCGGGCGTCCAGGTCGGCGTAGGTCCAGGCGGTGTCGCCGGCGTGGACGGCGAGGGCGTGCGGGTGCTCGCGGACGACGGTCCGGACGAGTTCGGCGACGCCCCCGGCGGGGAAGTCCTCTGCGTCGTCGTCGGGTTGTCCGGGTATCTCGGCCGGCGGGAGCATGTCGAGCAGGGCCAGCGGTGCGTCCGGCCGGTCCAGCGCGGCGCCGAGCAGGCGTTCCAGGTGCCCGAGCAGGCGCTCGATCGTGTCGGGCGCGAACAGGGGGGTGCGGTAGGTGGCCTCCACGAGCAGCTCGTCGTCCCGGAGGAAGCCCTCCAGGGCGAGGTCGAACTGGGTGGTGCCGTTGTGCACATGGCGCCAGGAGGTTTCCAGGCCGGGCAGATCGAGGTCGCCGAGTTCGCGGGTGAGCAGGCCGAACATCACGTCGAACAGCGGTGGTCGGCCGGGTCGGCGGGGCGGGCGGACCGCGTCCAGGACCCGGTCGAAGGGCACGTTCCCGTGCTCGAACGCGTCGGTGCACACGTCGCCGAGCCGGGCGGTGGCCTGACGGAAGGTCAATGGTCGGGCGTCGTCGGCGAGATCGGCGCGCAGCACGACGGTGTTGCCGAAGTTGCCGATCAGGTCGGCGGCGTGCGGGTCGGCGCGGTCCATCACGAGCGTGCCGATCGGCAGGTCGACGGCTCCGGTGTGGCGCCGGAGCACGGCCGCGAACGCGGTGAGCACGACGGTGAACGTGGTGACGCCGCAGTCGGCGGCGAACTCGCGGATCCGGGCCGGCAGTTCCGGGGCCATGCGGTGCACGTGCCGGCCGCCGCGCTCGTCGGACGCCGCCGTTCTGGGGCCGTCGGCGGGCAGGTCGGGCGGGATCGGCGGCGGGGTCAGGCGGGCCCGCCAGAACTTGGCACCCGCCTCGTCGACCGGCCGGGTGTGCGCCCACGCGGCGAGGTCGGCGTACTGTACGCCCGGCGCGGTCGCGGTGAACGCGCCGTCCGGCCCGGCCGCGCGCCGGTAGAACGCGGCGAGGTCGCGCGCGAGCACGCCCCACGTGCCGCCGTCCCAGGCGATGTGGTGCACGACCTGGACGAGTGCGTGGTCCGCGGGCCCCAGGGCGAGCAGTTCGTAGCGCACGGAGCGTTCGCGGGCCAGGTCGAACGGGCGGGCCGCCAGGCGCCGCGCGATCCGCTCGGCCTCGGCGTCGCGCGCGTCGACCGGCAGGTGGGTCAGGTCGCGGACCGACAGCGGGTTCTCCGGCGGGTCGGCGATCGACTGGTACGGCACGCCGGCCTCGTCGGCGTGGTACGTGGTGCGCAGGACCTCGTGGACGCGCAGCAGTTCGCGCGTGGCCACCCGCAGCGCGGCGACGTCGAGCGGGCCGCGAAGGCGGATGAGCAGGCAGCCGTTGTAGGACGTGCTGTCGGGGTCGGCCTGTTGGTGCAGCCACAGGCTGTGCTGCACGGCGGACAACGGTGCGGGTGCGCTCCGGTCGCGGGGGCGGACGCCGTCGGTGGGGGTGTCCGGTTGCATGCCGGCTTCGGCCAGCAGCCGCCGGATCAGTTCGCGGCGGCGTTCGTCGGCCGGGTTCGCACTCGTCAAGGCGTGGCCCCTTCGGCGCCGGCTCCGCGGAGCGGCGAACGGTCTGAACAGTCGAAAAGCCTTGCCTGACTTAGGTTTGCCTACCCTATATTTGTGACGCTCGAGGTGAGTGTCAAGAACGAGTCGCCCGGGCGACGCCGGCACTCGTGTCCTGTGGACCCATTCGCGATCGAAGGAGAACGGCGTGCGGCTGACCGTCGAGGACGTCCGGCGCGACGTGGCGCAACTGCTGGAGGTGGCGCCGGAGTCCCTGCGCGACGAGGACGACCTGATCGCGCTGGGGCTCGACTCGCTGCGGCTGATGCGGCTGGCCGGGGGCTGGCGCCGCAGCGGCGCCCGGGTCACCTTCGCCGACCTGGCGACCGTCCCGACCGTCGCGGCGTGGATCACGCTCCTCACCGGCGACACCGAACTCCCGCCGGCTGCGGCGCCGACCACACCGCCGCCCGCACCGCGACCCGAGCCCACGCCCGAGCCGGCGGCCGAACGCACACCGGAGTCCGGCCCGTTTCCGCTCGCGTTGATGCAACACGCCTACTGGATCGGCCGCTCCGAGGGACAGACGCTGGGCGGGGTCGCCGCGCACCTGTACACCGAGTTCGACACCGAACCCGGCGGCGCGGTGGACCCGGCCCGCCTGGAAGTCGCCGCCCGCGCCCTGGTCGCGCGCCACCCCATGCTGCGCGTACGCGTCACCGACGACGGCCGGCAGGAGATCCTGCCCACCGGACCCGACGCGCTGCTGCGGGTGTTGGACCTGCGCGACGCGGACCCGGACAGCGTCGCCGGCCGCCTGGAACGCATCCGCGACGAATGTTCGCACCAGATGCTCGACATCGAATCAGGCCGGGTGTTCGACCTGCGGGTGACCCTGCTGCCCGGCGACCGCAGCCGGTTGCATCTGGACGTGGACATGGTCGCCGCCGACGCGCTCAGCTACCGGGTGTTGCTCGCCGACCTCGCGCTGCTCTACGCCCACCCCGAACCGGCCCCGCCCGCACTCGACTACGACTACCGCAGCTACCTCGCGGCCCGTCCCCCACTGCGCCGCGCCGCCGCCGAACGAGCCGCCGCGTACTGGCACGAGCGCCTGCCCGACCTGCCCGGCGCACCCGAACTCCCGCTGCGCAACCCGCTACCGGCCGACCTGACCCGGGTGACCCGGCGCCACCTGTGGTTGAGCCCCGAGGAGCGCGGCCACTGGTCGGGCCGCGCGCACGCGCACGGGCTCACCCCCGCGATGGCCTTCGCGACCGCCTTCGCCGCCGTGCTGGCCGCCTGGAGCGCCACCCCCCGATTCCTGCTGAACGTGCCCCTGTTCGACCGCGAGGACCTGCACCCGGACGTGCCGCGCCTGGTCGGCGACTTCACCGGGTCCGTGCTCCTGGACGTCGACATGTCCCAGCCGCGCTCCTTCCTCGACCACGCCCGCGCGATACAGACGCGGATGCACCACGACGCCGCCCACGCCGACCACTCGGGCCTGCACGTGCTGCGCGACGTGGCCCGCGCCCGCGGCGAACAGGTGCCGGCGCCCATCGTCTACACCAGCGCGCTGGGCCTGGGCGAACTCTTCGACGCCGAGGTACGCGGCCTGTTCGGCGAACCGTCCTGGATCGTCTCGCAGGGCCCGCAGGTGCTGCTCGACGCGCAGATCACCGAGGTGCGCGGCGGCCTGCTGGTCAACTGGGACGTGCGTGAGGACGCCTTCCCGGACGGGGTCGCGGACGCGATGTTCGGCGCCTACCGGGAGTTGCTCACCCGGCTGGGCAACGCGGACGCCGACTGGCGCGCGCCGGTCCCCGAACTGCTGCCCGCCGCGCAACGGGCCGTCCTGGACCGGGTGAACGCCACCGACACCGCGCGTTCGCACCGCGCCCTGCACGACGGCTTCTTCGCGCACGCCGCGACCCGGCCGCACGCCCCCGCGCTCGTCTGGGGCCGCGCGGACGACGACGGCGGCACCCTGACCTACGGCGAACTCGCCGAGCGGGCCCGGCGGGTGGCCCGCGCCCTGCGCACGCGGGGCGTCGGGGCCGGCGACACCGTCGCGATCACCCTGCCCAAGGGCCCGGACCAGATCGTGGCGGCCCTGGGCGTGCTCTCCGTCGGCGCCGCGTACGTCCCGATCGGCGTCGAACAACCGCCCGCCCGCCGCGAGCGCATCCACCGCACCGCCCGCGCCCGACTGGTCCTGGACGCCGACGGCAACACCGGCGGATCGCCGCACGCCGCCGCACTCGCCCTCCCCGAGGCTCTCGCCGAGGTCCCCGCCGAACCCCTCCCGACCGCAGGCCCGGCCGCCGACGCCGACGCGGTCCCCGCACCGCCGACCGTCGACGAGGAGAGCATCGCCTACGTGCTGTTCACCTCCGGATCCACCGGCGAGCCCAAGGGCGTGGAGGTCCCGCACCGCGCCGCGATGAACACCATCGACGACCTGGTCGAGCGGTTCGCGCTGGGCCCGGACGATCGGGCGCTGGGCCTGTCCGCACTCGACTTCGACCTGTCCGTGTTCGACATCTTCGGCCTGCTCTCGGTCGGCGGCGCGGTGGTCCTGCCCGCCGACGAGGACCGACGCGAGGCCGGCCGCTGGGTCGACCTGGTCCGCGAGCGGCACGTCACCGTCGTCAACTGCGTACCGGCCCTGCTCGACATGCTGCTCACCGCGGGCGCCGCAGCCGACTCGGCGGGCCTGGGCACCGACCTGCGCGTGGTGCTGCTCGGCGGCGACTGGGTCACCGTCGACCTCCCGAGCCGACTGCACGCACAAACCCCCGACTGCCGCTTCGTCGCCCTCGGCGGCACCACCGAGACGGCCATCCACTCCACCGTGTACGAGGTGCCCGCGGGCACCGAACTCCCGCCGCACTGGCGGGCCGTCCCGTACGGCACCCCACTGCGCAACGTGCGCTGTCGGGTCGTGGACGCGGTCGGCCGGGACAGCCCCGACCGGGTCCCCGGCGAACTGTGGATCGGCGGCGCCGGCGTGGCCGCCGGCTATCGCGGCGACCCCGAGCGCACCGCGGACCGCTTCCACGAGGTCGCCGGACACCGCTGGTACCGCACCGGCGACCTGGCCCGGCGACTGCCGGACGGCACCCTGGAGTTCCTCGGCCGCGCGGACCATCAGGTCAAGCTGCGCGGCTTCCGGATCGAACCCGGCGAGATCGAGGCCGCGCTCGACGCCGTCGCGGGAGTGCGGCGCGCGGTGGCCGGCGTGCACGAGGGCGCCCTGGTCGCCGCGGTCGTCGCCGAACCGGAGGTGCGTGCGGACCGGTTGCGCGCGGCGGCCGAGAAGTCGCTGCCCGCGCACATGATCCCCGAACACATCGTCCTGGTCGACGAACTGCCGCTGACCGCCAACGGGAAGGTCGACCGTCGCGCCCTGGCCCCCCTCTGGGGACGTCGCCCCGCAGGCCCCCCGCCCGAACCGCCGCGCACCGACCTGGAACGCCTGATCGCCTCGATCTGGCAGCAGTCCCTGCCCGCCGGCACCCGCGAACTCGGCCGCGACGACGACTACTTCGCCCTCGGCGGCGACTCGATCCTGGCCACCACCATCGTCGGCCGGCTGCGCGAGACCCTCGGTTCCGACAAGGCCACCGTGCGCGCGATCTTCACGTCCCGCACCATCGCCGCCCTGGCCACCCACCTGCGCGCCCACGAGAGCACCCCCGACCGCCTGGACCGGGTCGCCCACATCCATCTCCGCGTGGCCGCCCTGTCCGACGAAGCGGTCTCCGCCGCCCTCGGCGCGGCCCCGGCCTGACCCCGGCCGGCACCGAGCCTGCTCCCGTCGCCCACGCGGCCGGAGCAGGCCCGGCGACCGCGCGAGCAACCACCCGCGACCGCCTCGACGGGCGTGACATCCCGTTTTGGTCAGACCCCGCCGAGCGGGGTAGAACGATAGACATGGCCGACGGTTTCGGCCGATTCCGGGGCGCATCGGTTCAGCCACCGCCCGACAGGCGCCCGAGAAGCGTCGCCGGGCAGGTTTTCGTACTGCAAGTGGTCATCGTGGTGCTGCTCGTGGCCGGCGCGGTGCTCGCGCTCGTCCTGCAATCCCGGTACGACAACGACCAGGAGGCCCGGCAGCGGGCGCTCTCCGTCGCGCAGACGTTCGCCCACGCTCCCGGCCTGCCGGCCGTACTCCAAAGCCCCGACCCCAGCAGCGTGCTGCAACCGCTGACCGAGGCCGCCCGCCGGGAGGCCGGCGTCGACTTCATCGTGGTGACCAGCCCCGAGGGGATTCGCTACACGCACCCCAGACCGGAACTGATCGGGCAGCGTGTCGTCGCCACCATCGCCCCGGGCCTGGCCGGCCGCACCATCGTGGAAAGCGTCTACGGCCCGCTCGGCCACGAGGAACAGGCGGTCGTGCCCGTCATCGACGCCGGCGGCACGGTCCGGGGTCTGGTCATCGCCGGGCTCAAGGTGGAGAACGTGAGCGGCGTGCTCGACCGGCAACTGCCGATCATCCTGGGCACCGCCGCGGCCGGCCTGGCGGTGGCCACCGGCGGAACCGCGCTGGTGACCCGGCGGCTGCGGCGCCAGACCCACGGCCTGGACCCGGCCGAGATGACCCGAATGTACGAACATCACGACTCGGTGCTGCACGCGGTCCGCGAAGGCGTGCTGATCGTCGGCGACGACGGGCGCCTGGTGCTGGCCAACGACGAGGCCACCCGGCTGCTGGAACTGCCGCCCGACGCCGAGGGTCGACGGATCACCGACCTGCCCGATCTCGACCCGGAGATGGCCCGGCTGCTGGCCTCCGGCCGCCCGATCACCGACGAGGTGCACCTGGCCGGCGGCAGGTTGCTCGCGGTCAACCAACGCGCCACGGACCGTCACGGCGGCCACGGGAGCACGGTGGCGACCATTCGCGACTCGACCGAGCTGACCGCGCTCGCCGGCCGGGTCGAGGTCGCGGGCGGGCGACTCAGGCTGCTGTACGACGCGGGCGGATCCATCGGCACCACCCTCGACGTGGTGCGCACGGTCGAGGAACTCGCCGAGATCGCCGTCCCCCGGTTCGCCGACTTCGCCACCATCGACGTGGCCGACCCGGTCCTGGAGGGCGGCGAGCCGACCGGCAGCGACGCCAGGATGCGCCGGATCGCCGTGCGCGGCGTCCGCGACGATCACCCCCTGTACCCGCGTGGCACGCTCATCGACTTCGTCTCCTCGACCCCGCAGGCCCGCGGGCTCGACAGCGGCCGACCCGAGATCGTGGCCGACCTGGCCGGCGCGACCGGCTGGCACGCGCAGGATCCGGAACGGGCGGGCGCGATCGTCGCGTACGGCATCCATTCGCTGATCACGGTCCCCGTCCAGGCCCGGGGTGCGGTGCTGGGCGTGGCCAACTTCTGGCGCCTGGAGCGACCCGAGCCGTTCGACCAGGAGGACCTGTCGCTGGCCGAGGAACTGGTCGCCCGAGCCGGGGTGAGCATCGACAACGCCCGCCGCTACACCCGTGAACACACCCTGGCGGTGGCCCTGCAACGCAGCCTGTTGCCGCGTGCCCTGCCCGAGCAGGCCGCACTGGAGGTGGCCCACCGCTACCTGCCCGCGCAGTCCGGGGTCAGCGGCGACTGGTTCGACGTGATCCCGCTCTCCGGCTGCCGGGTGGCGCTGGTCGTCGGCGACGTGGTCGGGCACGGCCTGCACGCCGCCGCCACCATGGGCCGGCTGCGCACCGCCGTGCACACCTTCGCCACGCTCGACCTGCCGCCGGACGAACTCCTGGACCACCTGGACGACCTGGTGGCCCGGATCGACCAGGACGAGACCGAGTCCGCGGTCGGCACCGGCATCATCGGTGCCACCTGCCTGTACGCGATCTACGACCCGGTGTCCAGACGCTGCACGATGGCCCGGGCCGGACACCCACCGCCCGCGCTGGTCGACCCCGACGGCCGCGTGCACTTCCCCGACCTGCCGGCCGGGCCGCCGCTGGGGCTGGGCGGCCTGCCGTTCGAGACGGCCGAGTTCGAGGTGGCGCGGGGCAGTTCGCTCGTGCTCTACACCGACGGCCTGATCGAGGACCGCACCCGGGACATCGACGTCGGCATGGAACTGCTGCGCCGGGCCCTGGCGCACGCCGGCCGGTCGCCGGAGGACAGTTGCCGGGCCGTACTGGCGGCGCTCCTGCCCGCTCGCCCCAAGGACGACGTGGCGTTGCTGATCGCCCGCACCCGGGTCCTGGGAGCCGACCGGGTGGCCGACTGGACGGTGCCCGCGGATCCGGCCGCCGTCGCCGGAATGCGCGAGGCGGTCTCCGCGAAGCTGGACGAATGGCGGCTGGCGGAACTGTCGTTCGGCACCGAACTGATCCTCAGCGAATTGCTCACCAACGCCATCCGCTACGGCACCGAGCCGATCGGGGTACGGCTGTTGCGCGACCACTGCCTGATCTGCGAGGTCACCGACGGCGCCAGTACCGCACCGCACATGCGCTACGCGGCCGGCATGGACGAGGGAGGCCGAGGGTTGTTCCTGGTCGCCCAGGTGGCCACGCGCTGGGGCACGCGCTACCTCCCGGACGGCAAGATCATCTGGGCGGAGCAGGCACTGCCGACGCCGCCCGACGACGCCGAGACCCAGCGCTAGCCGGCCGCCCCGTCCAGCCATTGCAGGATCTCCGGCGTCACCGGGTCGGCGATGTCGGCGAACTCCTGGTGCTTGCCCAGGAATTGCTTGACGTAGGGGCAGACCGGAACGATCCGCCGGCCGCCGGCGCGCACGTCGTTCAGCGCCTCCCGCACGAGCACGGAGGCCAGCCCTCGTCCGGCGAAGGCGTCGTCGATCTTCGTGTGGTAGAAGACGCGCTGCCCACCCCGGTCGTGGTACATCGTGACACCGGCGAACGTGCCGTCGATCCGAATCTCGTAGCGATCCCGGTCGGCCACGTGTACGACGACGGGCGCCACACCCTGATCGGTCATCCGCGTTTTCCTTTCCCGTCAGAAAGTTCCAGTTTCAACAATCAAGGAATCGATGATAGGACGAGCGACGAGAGATCGCGCGACGAGGGAGTGCACGTGACGGAAGCGGCAGTGGCGACCACCGGCGGACGGGTGTTCGTCGACAAGCGAAGCCCGCGAGCGTACAAGGCGTTGACCGGCACCGCAGAGGCCGTGCGGGAGGCTGCCGCCGAGGCGGGCCTGAACCGGCCGCTCGTCGAGCTGATCAACATCCGGGTGTCCCAGCTCAACGCGTGCGCGTTCTGCCTCGACCTGCACACCCGCACCGCCCTGCGCGCGGGCGAGACGGCCCAGCGCCTGGCCGTGCTGCCGGCCTGGCGCGACACCGCGTTGTTCAGCGCCCGGGAGCGGGCGGCCCTGGCCCTGGCCGAGGCCACCACGCATCCCGCGGACGCGGGCGCCCAGGAAGTCGCGTACGCCGCGGCCCGGGCCACCCTGACCGACGACGAGATCTCCGCGGTGATCTGGGTGGCGATCACCATGAACGCCTTCAACCGCGTGTCCATCATGAGCAAACACCCCGTACGCCCCACCGTCCCGACCCCTTCGACCTGATCCGCGACGAATACCGTACGAGCGACCCGACCCGCGACGAGCCCGGTCAATCGAGGCCGAGATCCCACACGTCCGTGGCCGGCGAGATCTCCTGCTCGGCCCAGATGGTCTTGCCGCTCTGCTGGTAACGGCTCCCCCAACGCCGGGTGAGCTGCGCCACCAGGAACAGCCCGCGCCCGCCCTCGTCGGTGGAGCGGGCCCGGCGCAGCCGCGGTTGGGTGTTGCCGGCATCGGAGACCTCGCAGATCAGCACGTCCCGGCCGCGGACCAGGCGCAGCGTGACCGGGCCGTGTTCGCCGTATCGGATGGCGTTGGTGACCAGTTCGCTGACCACCAGTTCGGTGGTGAACACCAGGTGCTCCAGGCCCCAGACCGCGAGTTGCGCGGTCGACGACTCGCGGGCCCGGGCCACCTGTTCCGGATCGGCGGGCAACTCCCAGACCACGCTGTCCTGCTCGGGCAACGGCCGCACCCGGGCCAGCAGCAGGGTGGTGTCGTCCTCGCGCGCTCCGGTCGTCGCGGCGTCGAGCAGTTCCCGCCCGACCTTGTCCAGGTCCCGATGGGCGAGATCGCTGTGTTCGAGCCGATCCAGGAGGCGGCGCATGCCCGCGGCGAGATCGTGGTCGGGTCCGGAGACCAGGCCGTCGCTGTACAGGAGCAGCACGCTGCCCGGCGCCAGGTCGAGTTCGGCGATCTCGAACGGCATGCCGCCGACCCCCAGCGGCGGGCCGGCCGTCAACTCCACGAACCGGGCGCGCCCGTCGGGCCCCAGCACCGCCGGCGGCGGATGCCCGGCCGAGGCCATCCGGCACCGCCCGGTGACGGGGTCGTATTCCGCGTACAGGCAGGTGGCACCGGTCGCCTCCGCGGCACCGCTCGGCCGGCTGGGGAAACGCTGGACCAGGTCGTCCACATGGGCCAACAGTTCGTCCGGCGGCAGGTCCATGTCGGCGAGCGCCTGAACGGCGGTACGCAGCCGGCCCATCGTCGCACTGGCCTGGAGGCCGTGCCCGGCCACGTCGCCGACCACGAAGGCCAACCGCAGCGAGGACAGCGGGATCATGTCGTACCAGTCGCCGCCGATGCCGGCCGAGGAGGACGTGGGCAGGTAGGCCGCGAAGGTCTCGGCGGCCGGTTCGTCGGTGCCCTCCTCGGGCAGAAGGCTGCGTTGCAGGGCCAGCGCGACGTTGCGTTCGCGGGTGTAGCGGCGGGCGTTGTCCACGCTCAGCGCGGCCCGCGAGGCGACCTCTTCGAGCAGCCGGGCATCGCCCTCGTCGAAGGGTTCGCGGCGCTCGGTGCGCCACAACTGCACACTGCCGAGCGCGTGGCCGCGGGCGAACAGCGGTACGGCCAGCAGGCTGTGGGCGTTGTCGGGTACCACCCCCACGGCGTCCGCCGGAAGCACGTCGAGTCGCGGGATCAACAGGGTGGCCCCGGACTCCATCGCCCGGATCGCCGGCATGTCGGGCGGGACGGGCAGTCGTTCGCCGACCTGGACCAGTGTCGCGGGCCACGCCTCGCCCGGGTGTGCCACGCCGGCGCGGACCTCGGAGGTGTAGCCGGTCGCCGGGTCGACGGCGGGCTCCTCCCCGGCCAGGACCGACTCGGCCAGGTGTACGGCGGCGAAGTCGGCCAGGCGCGGCACGAACAGGTCGGCGAGTTGTCGTGCGGTCTCGGCGACGTCCAGGGAGGCGCCGATGCTCTCGGAGGCTTCGCGGACCACGTCGAAGCGGGTTTCGGCGCGTACCAGCTCGGTCGTGTCGTTCATCGTGACGAGCAGCCCGAGCGTGTGTCCCGTCGTGCGCTCGACCCGCAGGATGCCCACGCCCAGGTGCAGGAGCGTGCCGTCGGCGGCACGGGCGGGCAGCAGTTGCCAGGCCCGCAGGGCCGGCCCCGTCGGGGACAGCGCCCCGACCAGGGCGGACGCCGGCTGGTCGAGGCCGAGGCGGGTGAGGGCGGCCCGCATGTCGTCCCCGCGGCTCATCGGGGTGCGCGGGAAGAGCTCGACGCTCGCGTTGGTGGCGATGATCCGCAGGTCGGCGTCGACGGCCGCGAGGAGCATCGCCCCCTGATCGAAGACGGCGTGCGCCAGCGGGACCGTCCACTCCGCGGGCAGCTCGAAGTCGGACGCGCCGTGACCGTCTTCCGTCACCCTTCGATCCCTCCGGACACCGAGGCCGATTTGCCCAGTATCTACCACTTGGGCCGACCGTATACACGATCCCCGAACCGAGCCGGACCACGTCTTCCGCCGCCGGGCCCACCGGGGCGACACCCCGCCGCCACCGAACTCCCGCACGAGGTCGGCACGATCGACCACCTCGACGACGACCTCCGCCGCACGCCGGCGCCCGAGGACCACCCGCACGGACCTACCCGGCCGTCCCGAACGGCCCCCGGTCGGCCCGATCCCGGTCGGGCGCGGCTCGGGAGCAGCGCCTCGCCCGCCGAGCGACGCGCTGCCGCGTCCACGAGCGCGCGCACCCGCGCCGCCGAAACGACCATGCCGGGCGTACCCGGCGTCCGGCGCAGGAACCTCTCGACGCCCACGGCGGGCACCTCGCCGAGGTGGGGCCGGATGCGGACCGGCGTGTCCGGCTCGCCGCGCCAACTGTCGGCGCGCGAGCCGATGTCCACCGCGTCGCAACCGAGGGCGGGCGACACCGCGGTGGCCTCGGCCCGCGCGTCGTCGCCCGGCGACGGGCAGGCCGCCGCGGTCCGGGGCACCTGCGGGCCGGGCCGGGGAGAACGGCTTCGCGAACCCACGAACCCGTAGGACGGGTCCGCGGATCCCCCGTCGGCACGCGCTACGTCGTGGTCGGCCCGGGAAGGTGCCACTGGAGTTCGATGTGTTGGCCGAGGGCGATCAGCCCGCAGGCGACGACATCGGTGCGGACGAACGCCTGGACCATCGTGTCCGTCGCGGCGTCGGGGTCGCCGGGGCGGAAGACGGACACCACCTCGATCCGGCCCGCGAGGTCTCCGCCCGGGCGCCCGGCGGCCTCGACCCGGGCCAGTGCCGCGTCCAGCACCTGCTCGGACGGCAACCGCAGCCCGAAATGATAGGAATACTGAGGATTTGCCCGCATGTGCGCCATCCACGATGCCTGCGCCCGGGCCAACGGCCCCTCGGTGCTCGCGACGCCCAACTGCTGCTCGAAGGCCCACTGCTCGGGAGTCACCTCCGACGCGTAGAGCACGTTGGCGCGGTAGTCGCTCACCGCGGGTTCGACGAAGGCACTGAAGAAGTGGCCGCCCCGATCCAGGACGCGGCAGCCCAGCAGTTCGAGCACCCGTCGGGCCTGCGCACGCTCACCGGGCCGATGCAGCAGTTCCACGTGGCTGATCCGCCGGAGTCCGGTGTCGTCGTCGGGTGCGGCCATGCGGGGCTCCTGGCGGGTGGCGGCGGGCGGGCCGGGCGGCGGCCGGATTCCGGGCTGCCGCCTGGCTTCATAGCTATCATGGTTATGATAGCCCTCACAAGGAGGTGTCCATGCGCTACAGCTTCAACACGTTCAACCATTCGACGTATTACGGACTCGCGCCGTCCCTCCCCCACCAGATCGCCGCCGCCGCGTCGGCCGGCTACGACCACATCGGCCTCGACCTCCCCTCCGTGCTGGCGCACGAACGCGCCGGCCTGACCCCGGCCGATCTCGCCGCCTGCCTGAAGCAACACGGCCTGACCTGCTACGAGTTGGTCCCGCTCTCGATCTCCGCGGACCCGACGAGGACGCTGCACAGCCTGGAACAGGTGCTTCGGGTGGCGCGGTTCCTGCGCCCGGCACAGGTGTTGTGCGTGGTCACCGGCGAGATCGACGACGCGGTAGTGGCCAATACCGCCCGATGCGCGCGGGCCCTGGCCGCGGCGCGGATCGGCCTGTCGCTGGAGTTCCTGCCCACCCGGGACATCGACTCGATTCCCGCCGCCATGCGGCTGCTGGATCGGGTCGCGGACCCGAACCTGCGCCTGGTCGTGGAAAGTTGGCACTTCTTCCGGGGGCCGAGCACGTGGGCGGACCTGGCCGCGCTGCCGGCCGGGCGGATCGGCTTCGTGCAGTTCGCGGACGCGCCCGCGCCGATCTCGGACGACGTGCACCACGAATCCATGCACCGCCGGGTGTTGCCGGGGCAGGGCGTCCTGGAGCTCGACCGGTTCTGCGCGGCGCTGTCGGCGAAGGGGTACGACGGCGTGGTGAGCGTCGAACTGCTCTCCGACGTCTGGCGGGCCGCCGACCTGGACATCTTCGCCGCCGCCACCCTCGCCGCGACCCGCGCGACCTGGGAGACCGCGGCGGCCGGCCCCGGGTAGGCCGCCGCCCGCCGGATCACGCCGGGCGGGCCGGGCCGACCGGTCGTGTCCTCGAACAACATGCTCGATCCGTAGTCAGGAAAGTGGAGGAGTTCGCATGTCAGCCAGCCAGGTGAAGCCCGATGCCGGGAACCGGACCGCGTCCGACCGCCGATACTCGGGAGGCGCTCCGGGCACGTTCGACGTGATCGTGGTCGGCGCGGGCTCGGCCGGATGTGTGCTGGCCGCCCGGTTGTCGGAGCACCCGGAGCGGTCCGTGCTGCTGGTCGAGGCCGGGCCCGACCACCGCCCCGACGCGTTGCCGGACGAACTGCGGCACCTGTCCCGGCCGGTGGCCTGGCCGTACAACTGGGGCGACCGGGTCGCCTCGACCGGCGGGCGCACGCTCCATTACGCGCGTGGGCGCGGCGTCGGGGGTTCGTCGGCGACCAACGGGGCGGTGGCGCTGCGTCCGGAGCCGGCCGACTTCGCGGCGTGGCCGGAAGGTCTGCGGTGGGAGCGCATGTTGCCCTACCTCAACCGGATCGAGCACGACCTGGACTTCGGCGACGAGCCGCACCACGGCGACGCCGGACCGATCCCGATCGTGCGGCATCCGGAGGCGGACTGGACGCCGTTGCAGCGCGGCTTCGTCGACGGATGCGTGGCGGCGGGCCTGCCGTTCTGCCCCGACCACAGCCGCCCCGAATCCACCGGGGTCGGCCCGATCCCGATGAATCGGCGCGGCACTCGGCGGGTGTCGAACACCGTCGCCTACCTCGACGCCGCCCGCGACCGGCCGAACCTGACGGTGCGCGGCGACGCCCACGTGCGACGGGTGCTGCTCACCGGCGGTCGCGCGACCGGCATCGAACTGGCCGACGGCGAGCGGGTGTACGCGGGCCGGGTCGTGTTGTCCGCCGGGGTCGTGCAGAATCCGCTGCTGTTGTGGCGTTCGGGCGTGGGCCCGGCCGCCGGCATATCCGCGCTGGGCATCGAGCCGGTGCACGAACTGCTTGCCGTCGGCGGCGGCTTGAGCGATCACATGGTGGTGTCCTATCGCGCGGCGGTGCGGCCGGACGCGGTACCCGACGGCGGACCGACGCTCCAGACCCTGGCGCGCGCGACGGCCCGTCCGGGCGGGGAACGCGTGCACGACCTCCAGTTGACCCCCGTCGCCCGGCGCAACCCGGACGGCACGAGGGAGATCGAGATCAGCGTCGCCCTGCAACTGCCCGACGGCTTCGGCTCGGTCGCCCCCACCGGCGACGCACCGGACGCGCCGGCCCTGATCTCCTGGCCGTTCACCGCCGACCGCGACAACCTGGAACGGCTGGCGATCGGGGTACGGCTGGCCGCGCGGGTGGTGGCCGCATCGGGCCTGGCCCTGGACCCGGCCGGCGTCCGGGCCGCGGCGGAAACGCCCGACGACGTGCTGTGTCCGTCGTTCGCCGACTCGCACTACGCCTTCTACCACGGCGTCGGCACCTGCCGAATCAGCGGCGATCCGGCGGCCGGCGTGGTCGACGCGGACCTGCGTGTGCACGGCCTGAGCGGACTGCACATCGTGGACGCCTCGGTCGTCCCGACGGTCCCGCGCGCCAACACCCACCTGCTGGCCACCGCACTGGGCGAGTTGGGCGCCGACCTGATCGCGGCGGCCGGGTAGCCGGCTCGGCGCGCCGAGCCCTCACGGACGTCGGTGGCTCGGCGGCGCCGAGGTGCGCCGGGCGTCCCTGCGCCACAGGGCGCTCGGCCACCACATGCGCTCGCGCAGGTCCAGGATCAGGGCGGTGACCACGACCGAACGCACCACCAGCGTGTCCAGCAGGACACCCAGCGCCACCGCGAAGCCGATCTCGGTGAAGCCGACGATCGGCAGCGTGGCCAGGGCCGCGAAGGTGCCGGCCAGGACCAGGCCGGCCGAGGTGATCACGCCGCCGGTCGCGGCGAGCCCGGTCAGCGCGCCGGTACGGGTGTCGCCGCGGATGCTCTCCTCGCGCACCCGGGTGGTCAGGAAGATGTTGTAGTC
>NZ_JBHZAV010000175.1:0-19018 GCF_042754445.1 Embleya sp. NPDC059213 | reverse complement strand
CCCCCCCCCCCCCCCCCCCCCCCACGAATCGATCACCTGGTCAGTCGCGCGGCGTCGCGCGCAGGGAGTACAGAATCGCGACCATCACGAGCACCCAGCCGGCCGACCAGGCGATCTCGGCCGATACGCCGTAGTGGTCGAGCGAAGCGGCGTGCTCACACATGGCGGAGACGAACTCGACGGCGGTGAAGGCGTGCATCGCCCGCCACCGCTCCTCATTCGGGTCCTGGGGCCCGGTCCCGGCCTTACGCATAGGACTTTCCTCCTCGACAGCACATATCTCGGACAGCCGGAGCACCGCAATGGATGCGGCAAAGCGCCGAAAGACAGGCGACGGTGACGAGGGACCGAACAGGTGAATGATCAATTGGCCGTTCGGAGCTTTAGGATGACCTCTTGAATGGAGCGTACGACGGTTCACGACGGAGAACAAACGACCCGGGATTTCGGGTCGTAGATCATTCGTTTTTGATTTTGATGACTGCTCGATTTTCATCGCTTCCGTCGATGCGAAGAAAAGAACACGCGCAAAATACGACAGATCGAGGCGCAGTCGGATCGATTCCGTTCACCTCGGCCCGCCGGCCGCCCGAAAAAGAAATTTTAAGGATCATGGAAGGCCGTCGGCACACGATTCGACGGCTCGAAAATCGATGCGGGATGCACGAATCCCGGATGCCATGACTGATGGTGCGTCAGAGGCCATCACTCCGGCAGCGCGGTCCCGCCGCGAACCGGTGCCGGTGCGGTGGGGCGCGGTGGGGTGCGGTGCCGGTGGGGTGGGATGCCGGTCCCCGGTCTCGATCGGGATCGGGGACCGGCATCCGGGATCGGCCTCACATGCCGGCGACCCGACGGACGATCTCCCGGCACAGCGAACCCACGGGCGTGGAGCGGGCGTGCGGGTCCTTTCGGTGGGATGCGGGACCGGTGGGGCAGGCCGACCGCCGCCGGTCGCCGCAGGCAGCGGCTCGGGCCCCGCCAGGGGCCTTGCGGCGCGGTGGGTGGTGCCGTCGGTGGGCAGGGCAGGGCTATTCGGCCGTGTACACGATCCGGCCGTCGAAGATGGTCAACGCGACCGACAGGTCGGCGATCTCGTGCGGGTCGGCGGTGGTCAGGTCGCCGTCCAGGACGCACACGTCGGCGACCTTGCCCACCTCCAGCGAGCCCTTCCAGTCCTCGGCGAAGTCCTGGCGCGCGGCGTTGATCGTGTACGCGCGCACCGCCGTGGCCAGGTCCACGCACTGCTCCGGGCCGCTGGGCCGGCCGGTGGCCTTGGACTCGCGCAGCATCATCGCGGACACCCCGCGGCGCCAATCGGGATACGTGATCGGCGCGTCCGAACTCGCCGTCACCGCGATGCCCGCCTGCACGGCGCTGCGCACCGGCCACTGGTAGGCGGAGCGCTCGGGGCCGACCACGTCGTCCATCAGGTCGGCGATGGTCCACTTGATCGCCGGGTTCATGTTCACGCCCCAGCCGTGTTCGGCGAGCGTGCGCAGGCTGCGCGGTGTGCAGAAGTCGCCGTGGATGACGTAGTGCCGTTCGTCCTCGCGCGGGCACGCCGCCGCGGCCTCCTCGAACGCCTCGACCAGCGCGTCGATCGCCCGGTCGCCGGTGACGTGTACGCCGATCTGGTGTCCGGCGGCATGCGCGTGCCGGACGATGGTGCGCAGTTCGTCCACCCGCAGGACGTCCGAGTCGCCGTGCATGCACAGGCAGCCGTTGCCGCCGCCGACGTACTCCTCCCGCATCCACGCGGTGCGGCTCGGCGGGATGCCGTCCGCGAAGACCTTGACGCCCAGGATTCGCAACAGGCGCGGATCGAGGTCGGCGATGCCGTCCGGGAGCGGCGCGGCCAGTCGTTCGGGCAACACGTCGGCGGCCTCGCCCATGGCCAGCGGCAGCAACAACACGTTCACCCGGGCCGCGAGTTCGCCCGAGCGGGCCAGGTCCGCGTAGACCGCCAGGGTGTCCGCGCCGGCCGCGCCGAGGAACAACGAGCCACCGCCCGGGCCCAGGCCGGGTTCGGTGAAGCTGGTGATGCCCTCGGCGTGGCAGATGGCCACCGCCGCGCGCACCGCCCGTTCGCGATCGGCCCGAGTCATCGGCGGTACGGCCGCGTTGACCAGGTTCTGCGCGCCTTCGCGAAGCAGGCCGGTGGGCTCGCCGGCGGCGTCGACCTCGATGATGCCGCCGGGTGGGGCGACCGTATCCCGGTCGATCCCGGCGGCCCGCAGGGCATGGCTGTTCAACCACGCGGTGTGCCCACTGAACTCGTAGAGCAGGACGGGCCGATCCGTGACCACCGCGTCCAGGTCCCGGCGATGCGGCAGGCGCGCGTCGGCCCCGGCCGACGACGTCGATCGGCACTCGGCCAGGTAACCGACGTCCCAACCGTTGCCGATCACCCAGGCGTCCGGCGGCAGCGTCTCGGCGTGCCGGGCGACGGCGGCGGCGATGTCGGCGATCGACTCGACGGCGGGGTACGACACGTCGACGGCGAGCGGCGGGCGGGTCGCCCCGAAGGCGCATGCGTGCAGATGCGAGTCGTTGATCCCCGGCAACGCGGTCCGGCCGGCCAGGTCGATCACCTCGGTCCCCGGGCCGATCAGTGGCCGGATCTCGGCGTCCGAGCCGACCGCGACGATCCGGCCGGCACGCACCGCGAACGCCTCGGCGACGGTGAACGCGGCGTCCACGGTGAGTACGCGACCGTTGGTCAGGACAAGATCGGCGCAGACGGGCATCCGGGTCTCCTTGCGTAGCGACAACACACCGGGGACACCACACCCGATATTATTTGACCCCAAACGATAAAGATCGCCTCGGCCGACCACAAGACCTCACGACGATTCTTCGAACGTCCATGGGCGGGTTCCGGGCACGCCGGGAATCGGCCGGGCTACGACCGGCAGCGCGGCGGCCGGGGGTCGACCAGGTCCATCTCGCCCAGGAGTCGGCAAGCCAGGTCGAAGGGCTTGTTCCGGGGGCCGTGCGACACGGAGGGGGCCGATTCGAAGCTCCGCTGTGCGGCGAGGGCCCGGGGGCCGACCAGTCCGGCGAGTCGGAAGTGCCGCCAGAGCGGGTTCGACCGAGGGGCGTCGACGACAATGAGATCGGGGCGGCGCCAGACGACCAGCGCCCAGGGTTCGCCGTTCGACCCCGAGCCGGCCCAGGCACCGACCAGGGATGCCTCCTCGGCCGCGCCGACTGCTTCGAGCGCCACCAGTGCGGGGTTGCCGAAGCGGCCTTCGACGTGGAGCAACCACGGAGCGTGGCGGTGTACTTCGCGGCCCCGCTCGGCAAGGGTCCGCACGGCGTCGGCGAGCGGGTCGCTCCGCGTCACGTCGGCCGCGACATCGAGCACCGCCGCCGGGCCGACGGCCGGACCGAAGGCCGCGCCGAGCAGCGACGTGTACTCCGCGATGTAGACGGGATCCGCTGCGGGCAGCAGCCGGCCGGCCGCCGCGGCCGCCGCGTTGAAGGCGAGGGTCTCCGGGGTGATTTCGTAGCGCGGGGCGTGGCTGCGAAGCACCGCGAGGGCGACCGCCGCGAGGCTGCCGACCTGGGACTGCACTCGCTCCGGAAGATCCCGAAGATCCGGGTGGTCCGGGTGTCCCGAGTGGTCCGGGTGATCCGGGTGATCCAGGGCGCAGACGGCCCGGGAGAGCAGCGGCAGCCACTCGTCCGTGCGTGCCTGCGGCCAGGCGCCGGCCGCCGCGGTCCACAGGGTCAGCCGCACGACGAGCATGCGTTCGGGCGGATTCAGACCGGGGGCGAGGGCAACGAGACGTTCCACCCAGCGCCGATAGCGCCGGCGCACCGCCGGATCGCTCTCCCGAAGGTCGGGCAGGGCGGGAGCGTCGCCGCCGATCCCGGCCGCCTCGGCATCGTCCTCGTCAAAAGCCGACTCGACCTCCTCGCGCTCGTCCCAGGACACCGGCAGCAGGTCCTGGACGGGCGCACTCGGGCCGGGAGCCACCGGAAGCCCGAGCGCGAAGAGCACCAGCGGCCGCCCGACTCGCCCGGCGCACTCGTCCAGATAGCGCTCCCAACCACCCGCGTCGGCGCCCGGGGTTGCCCTCGTGCCCGAAGCACCCCCGGCGTTGCCGACGGAGGCGCCCCCGACCGCCGAGGGCAGCCCGGCGCGGAGGGCTTCCAGGTCGCTCAGGAAACGTTCGGCCAGTCGAAAGTCCGCGAACAGGTCCGGCGGCCGGGTCGTGGGGGCCTGGAACCCGGACGGCGCGACCCGGCGCAGTGCGCGGTCGGGGTCGACCACGAACACGAGGTTGCCGAAGGTCGGCACGCCGTCGGCGTCGACAACGACCAGACGCACCCGGCTGCCCGCGTCCGCCGAGGCCGTCACGGTCCACGCGACCTCGCCGGCCGGTATGTCGGCGATCCGCTCCCACGTCTCCGGCGGGGCGATCGCCGGGGACAACTCCAGGTGGGCGATGTCGGGGAGGGGCCGGGCGGTACTGATCTCCAGGCCGTCCGGCACGCGGATGGCGCCGAGCAACAACGGCCCGCCCCGGGCGGGCGTGCGGGTCGGCGGAACGACCGTACGCAGTCGGGCGACGGGCTCGGCGGTACCGGGCGGCAGGAGCGTGGCGGAGACGGGAGTGATGATGCCCAGTTCGCAGTTGCCGCCGCTGTCCCGGGCGAGCAGCAAAGCCGCCGAGGAGATGTTCGGGCTGCCGGTCAGCGTCCACCGTCGGCCCCCGGACACCCACTCGACGAGCTTCCCGTGCCGGTACCGCTCGTCGTGGTCCGCGACGACTCGGCCGTCGTACTCCTGCACCAGGGCGGCGACCGACGGGCCGTCCAGATCGCTGAGTCCCGGCTGGTAGGCGAGGGTGAACCGGCCCGGACGCAAACGTTGCAACAATCGTCGCAAAGCCGACGAGCGCCGGTCGTGGAAGGGCGCGAACACGGCCAACTCGTCGACCGGTCCGTGCGGCAGCCGGTCGATGATGGGCGAGCGCAGGTTGCCGACGACCCGGACCTGCGATGCGGTCGGGGTCCGATCGTGGTGGAGCCGGTCCAGCAGGGCGGCGACCCGACCCAGTGCCTGCGGCACCCCGGCGGAGAACCGCACCGTTTCCGGGAGGTCGCGCAGCCATGCCACCAGGTCCGGTAGTGCGACGGGGCTTTGTTCGCCGTCCACCCGCAGTACGGTCCACAGTTCGGCGTTGCCCTGCCAGCCGGCCAGGGTGGTGTTGCCGGAGCCGAGGGCGATGGTGGCGCGCTCCGGACCGGCCAGGACCATCAACTTGGGGTGGAACGCCGCACCGTCGGCGTAGGCCAGTCCGGCGAGGTAGCTGCGGCCGGCCAGCCGTACCGATCTGGGATCGTTGCGTGCCATGGTGACGTCGCCGACGACCGTGACACGTGCTCCGGTGGCCTGGGTGGCGCCGAGGACGATCTCCTCGAAGAAGCCGAGGTCGGTGGTGAAGCCGAGGAAGAGTGCCTCTTCCATCCCGGCTCCGCCGTTGCGCGCCTCGTCGAGGATGAGGGTCAACGGCGAGGCGAACGTGCCCGGCGCCGGCACTCCCGGCTCCGGCGCGGTCTCAGCCAACGAGCACCTTTCCGCGTCCGGTCACCGACCAGCGCTCGTCTCGGTAGCGCAGTACGCCGCAAGTGGCGAGCACGGTGCCGAGTTGGTCCAGTCGCAGACCGACGTCGCCGCGCCCCTCCTGGCTGGTCCGGTACAACAGGCCGTCGCGCTCGTGCAGTCGGGTCGGCAACCACAGCGAACCGTCGGTACGCGGGCGGGCTTTGGCCAAGGCGATGCGTTGCGAGCGCGCCACCAGATCGTGGGTGAGTCGACGGGCGAGATCGCGCAATCCCCCGGGCCGGGCCTCGTCGAGTCGCCACTGCACCCACTCCGGGCCGAGTTCGACGCCGCGCCGGCCGAGAAACGCCTCCCGGGCCGGGCCGGCGAGTTCGTCCACCCGGCGAGCGCCGGCGGCGAGGACGCGCAACTCGGCCAGGGGCAACGGATCATCCGCCGACCGCAGATCGTGCTCGGCGGCCAACGACACCCCCGTCGTGCTCTGCGTCGCCGGGAGGTCGGACAGGAAGGCGGTCAGCGCGATGTCGGGCAACTCGGCCGCGAAACGATCGGCCAGTTCCTCGACGGGCAACAATCCGTCCACCTGTTCGACCAACCAGGACCACAGGCGGCGCCACGCACCGACCGAGTAGTTCCGCAACACCACCCCACGCCAGGCGGCGGCGACGTTCATCTCGCGGGTCACGACATCACGGGTCAGGAAGTCGCCGAAGGCGAGGACCGGACCGACGTCCCGGGTGAACGAGGTGACGTGGTGGGTGGCGACCACCCGGGCCAACAGTCGAATCGTCTCTCGCCGCGTCCGCGAGCGGGCACCCCCGTCGGTCGATCCGCCCGGGCCGCACATCAGCTTCGCCAACCACGCCCCGTCGGGACGGTCCCCGTCGGCGCACACGCACAACCGTTCGCCGAATGCGCCGAGTTCGTCCACATGCAGCTCGTCCTCGGCGGCGAGTTCGAGCACCTCACCCAATCCGTGACGCACCGCCGTCCGGTCGAGCAGTGCTCCGGGCACCGGCATCGGACCGGGGGCGAGAATACCCAGCGCGGTCTCGGATCCGGCGTATGGTCCCCAGAATCCCCACGCGTTGCGCACGTAGCCGTCCTTGCCGGGGACTTCCGCCTCGGCCATGGTGACCGTCCCGCTCTGTAACCGTCGGGCCATGGCGTCGACGCCATGGGCACGCGGGAGCCACTCCAGGCCCTGCGGATGATGCGCGAACGACACGGCGGCCAGCGCCACTTCCGCACGGCGCAGCAGCGTTTGGGCGGCCTCGACGGTCAGCCCCTTCGCGTCGGCGTGCTCCGCGACCAGCCCGTGCAGTGCGTAGTAGCGCGCGTGCGGCGTTCCCGTGGTCACGCCCGGCACCAGTTCGCCGACCATGTGCATCACGTGCCGTTCCACCGAGAGCGGGAACCGGCCTGCGGCGATGTCCAGACCCGGGCGACTCCACCCGGGTCCATCGACGACCCCGGCGGCGGTCGCGTCTTCGCCGGCGGTTGTCGCATGCTCGGTCGACCCTGCCACACCACTCCCGTGTTTCGGCATTTTCCCGCCACCCGCCCCGACTCCGTTCGAGCAGGCGACCGGTCAGTCATTGTGACGCAACCCATCGTCATCGTGCAGAGGTTCCGGATACACGGTCGACACCCGACCTTGTGGTTCGGCGGCGGATCGGCTTATCGTTTGGGGTCAAATTATCTTCGGAGGCCCTTGGTGCGCGCCCTGATCATTCGCCGTGAGCATCAGTCGCATGCCGGGTATGTCGGAGCGCGGCTGGTCGAGCGCGGGTTCGCGTTGCACGAGGTGACGGTGGTGCCCGAGGAGCGATTTCACGCGCCCGATGTGCGGTTCGACTTTCCGAGTGCCGGCGATTTCGACGTGGTGGTGTCGCTCGGGGCGCCGTGGTCGGTCTATGACAGCGCGACGATAGGGAGCTGGATCGGCGGGGAACTCGCGTTGCCGGCCGAGGCGGTCCGGGCGGACGTACCCGTCCTGGGGATCTGCTTCGATGCGCAGGCGCCGGCCGCGGCGCTCGGTGGGCGCGTGGAGCGGGCACCGGCGTTCGAACCGGGGTGGCACACGGTCGAGTCGGACGAGCCGACGCCGATCCCGACGGGCCCCTGGTATCAGTGGCACTTCGACCGATTCGTCGTCCCGCCGGGTGGGCGGGCGATCGCCCGGTCCGCGGCCGGGCCGCAGGCGTACGTCGTGGGTCGCTCGCTCGGTGTGCAGTTCCATCCCGAGGTCACCCCGGGGATCGTGGCCGCGTGGCCGGCCGGTGGCGGCGACGCCCAGGTCCGCGACCTCGGCCTGGACGTCGAGGCGTTGCGGCGGGTGGAGCCGGGGGCTCGGGAGCGGGCCGCGGCGCTGGTGGACGCGTTCCTGGCGGACGTGGCCGAGATCTGAGCGGCACGCGGCAGCGGCACGCGGCAGCGGCGCCCGAAAGCCCCCGGTGGGCGTCCGTGGTCGGGACACTCCGGAAGCCGCCGTGTTCATCCAGGGTTCAGCACGAACTCGCCATCCCCGTAAACAAGTTGCCCTACCATCCCGTCTTCCGCGTCGGCTCTTCGGGCGCCCCGACACAACCGCCGAATCCGTCACCGTGCGCCCACGGGCGGTTGCAAAAAGGATCAACGCGGGGGTTGACACTGAAAGTTGGTCTAGACCAACCTAGTGGAACGGGGATCGGAGAGGTGTGTTCCGGCATGGCCGTCGGCTGATCGAGCGGACCGGCCGGCCCGCACCGCGGATCCGTCACGAGCACTCCACGACCCGTGCGGGCACCGCGTACGAGAAGGTGGCAAACCCAGCCATGTCATCACGAAGAACCACAACCTCCGCCGCCTGACCGACCCGGTGCGGTAGCGCACTCGCCGACCGAGTCCGCCTGCCGTCGGGACCCGTTCGGCCCTTCGCAAAGCTGCGCCGTGGGTCGGGAGACCCGGGGTCGACGAAGGGTCCACTCGCCGCCATCGGTCGCCCACGGGCGTCTGCGAGCCATCACAGCCACCGCTGTACAGACGAGCCTCCGCAGATCCCGGACAACCTCACGCGACGCCACCGTCCACCGTCGGCGCAACCGCGCCGGCGTGCGGCGCGGCGCTCCGCCGAGGATGCACCGGCGACCGTCCCTGATCGGTCCGCGGCACGACGCCGCCGGCCGGGACGGCAGCCCCAGGGCATCTCCCCAACACCCGCCGCGTATGCGAACCGCCTTTTCCGGAAGGCTGCTTCGCCATGCCACCGGCTCGACCGGCCGATCCCGGACGACCACGGCGACTTCGCCGGCGACCACATCGAGACCGTTCCCGACATCGGTCGCGGCGCCCGAACCCCACCTCCGACACCCGATCGATCAACCGCCGAGAGTGCGGTCGATGTGCGCTCAGCCACGGAAAATTCGAGCCTTGGAGTGAACCCATGCCGACGCCCGACCCCTATCCGTATCGAGCAGCCTCCGACATCCCCTACTTCAGTGCGGACGGCGAGACGTATCTGGCCCCGACACCACTGCGTGATCTCAAGAAGTCCAGACCTCTTCGCGTGTTGTCCGAGGAGGACTTCGACTTCTGGCAGACCTACGGGTACATCGTGGTGCGCGAGGCCATCCCGGCCGCCGCCGCGGCCCGCCTGCTCGAATTCGCCTGGGACTTCCAAGGACTGGATCCGCAACAGCCGCAGGGTTGGTACTCCGACGATCGGGAGTTCCGCTCCGATCTCGACCGGGAACTGCACATCTACGGATTCGTCGAGGCGTACCACCATCAGCTCATCTGGGACAGCCGCCAGACACAACGCGTCTACGACGCGTTCGTCGACGTCTGGGACTGCGAACAGTTGTGGGTGACCCTGGATCGCCTCAACCTGAACCCGCCCAACATCCGGGACCGCGATCGTGCGCACATCGCACCCACGGACCAGGGATTCGACATCGAGTTGCACTGGGACGTGGACACCACCCTCGAAGTGCCGCCGCAACGGGTCCAGGGCATCATCGCGCTCGACGCGACCCGGCCGGAGCACGGCGGATTCCAGTGCTCACCCGAGCTGTTCCGCCGGTTCGGCGAGTGGAAGGCCGGTCAACCCGCGAATCGGGATGCCATCCGGCCCGCCGCCGACCGCACCGAATTCTCGGTGATCCGACCGGAACTCCAAGCCGGCGATCTGCTGATCTGGAACGGCCTGCTCGCCCACGGGGTAGCCCGCAACGGCTCGGCGAACGGCGTCCGCGCGGTCCAGTACCTGTCCATGATGCCGGCGCTGGAATCCCACCACGAACAACGCCGATCCCGGATCGAGTCCTGGCGTCGACTGAGCACACCGGACTGGAACAAGACCCTCGTCGGCGATGCCACCAGGCACGAATCGCTGCGCTACGGCACCGCCACGCTGAACGACCTCGGCAGGAAACTCCTGGGGCTCGAATCCTGGAACGGGCACGACACCGAACAGTTCACCGGAGAGCCGGCATGCACAAAATCTGCCTGACCCTGCCCACGAACCGCGCCTGCACCGCCACGATATCCGCCATCGGCGAGGAAGCCGCCTACGCGGCGCGGCACTTCGACGTCGAGGTGCACCTGCTGATCCTCGACTCCTGCGAACGGGCCACGTTCGCGATCCACGCCAAGACCGTCGACGCGCTGCCCGCGTCGCCGCACGTGATCGTGCACCATCTCGACGAGGCCGCCCAGCGGCACTTCCTGCGCAGGGTCCTCGACCGCGCCGGTATCGACCCGCCGGACCGGTATCTCGACCTGATGTTGCCCGCCGCCGTTTCCTACGGCGCCTGCACCAATCGTGCCTTCCTGATCGCCGCCGCACTCGGGTGCGCATCGATGCACCGCCGGGATTCGGACAGCAGCTATCAGACGCTGGACGGCGAACCGATCTTCCCCATCCGGCCCGAGCTGACCTCGCTGGGAAAACGCGCCCGGGACGCGGCGTCCGGCGTGAGCGAGACCGTCCTGGATCCGGTCCACGCCGACAAACCCGTGATGCTGGCCGGCAGTTCCTTCGTCGGCGAAATGTCCGTGGACATCGGGGAGATCCAACGCCTGGACCCGGCAGCCTATTTCGACATCGTCAGCCTGTGGGCCCCGCCCGAATGGTCGGCCGAACAAAAGCGGCGACTGGTCGAGGAATCCTTCACCGGAGCGGGCACCGACCCCTTCGTCCGGGACCACTCGACCCTGACCATCGTCGACCCGATGCGGCTGGACATGTGCAACATCGCCTTCCGCCACGAGGTGTACGAGCGGGTACCGCTGCCGCCTGCGACCGACACCATCGGCAGCGACTACTTCCTCATGCACCTGGTGCACGACGCCGAGTTGCCGGGTGTGCTGCACAACCGCAACATCGTCAACTTCCACACCGAGGAACGGCGCACCGACGCGGGCTTCGCCGCCTATCACCTGCGGCTGACCAAGTTCTTCCTGTCGATGCTCTACTTCAACGCCGTCTACGCCGAAATGGCGACGGCCGGCGGTGCGCTGCTCGACGCCGAACAACGCCTGCGGCCCGCCGCCGTCGCCGCACTCGCCCGGGACAGCGCCCGATGCGATCGGGCCGAGAACGTACGCCGGTTGCACAGTCTCGACCGCTCCTACCGCAGCCTGGGCGGCAGATACGCCGAGTTCGCCGACACGCTGTCCGCCCTCGGCCCGCGACTGCTCGACGAGGCCCGGGCGGACATCGAAGACTTCGTGCTGCTGATCGAGGCGTGGGCGGCACTGATCCACGCAAGCAAGGCCACGAGCGTCCACGAACCGCACGGATAGTGGGACCCGGACCCATCATGCACGTAAACGCACGTATGCATACCGCCCTGACGGCTTCCACCGACGATCGCATCGTCTTCGATCTCACCGGCATCGAGGAGCGATACGAGACGCTGCTCGCCGAGTTGCCCGACATCTCGGTCAGATTCGCGATGAAGGCATGCCCCGTCGACGAGGTGCTCTCCTGCCTGGCCCGCAAGGGCGCCGGCTTCGACGCGGCGAGTCCGCGCGAGATCGAGCAGGCGATCGCCACCGGCGTACCGATCGACCGCATCCACTACGGCAACACCATCAAGTCGGACCGGGACATCCGGGACGCATACCGGCTCGGGATCCGGGATTTCGCCACCGACAGCATCGAGGACGTGCGCGCCGTCGCGCAGCACGCCCCGGGCGCCCGGGTGTTCTGCCGGCTGGCCACCAGTGGCGAGGGTGCCCTGTGGGGCCTGAGCCGCAAGTTCGGCTGCTCGGGAACCGATGCCGTGCTGATCCTGGAGGAGGCCCGGGCGCTGGGGCTGGCTCCGGCCGGCCTGTCCGTCCACGTCGGCTCGCAACAGATGACCGCCGGGGCCTGGCAGGACGCCTTCGACCGACTGGCGGACGTGCTCGCGGAGCTGCATCGGCGCGGGACGGCCCCGGACCACATCAACCTCGGCGGGGGGTTGCCCGCCCTGGGCTACCTGGACCGGCACGGCCGGCCGCTGGATCCGCCGCTGGACAAGATCTTCGTGGTGATCCGCGAGGGCATCCAACGACTCCGCGAACTCTCCGCATCGCCGCTGGACTTCCTGATGGAGCCGGGCCGCTGGTTCGTCGCCGACAACGGCGCCATCCGGGCCCGGGTCTCCCGCTTGTCGGCCCGCGAACAACTCGACGGTGAACGCGAGTTCTGGCTCTACCTGAGCTGCGGCAAGTTCAACGGCCTGTACGAGATGGACGAATTGCAGTATCGGCTGGTCTTCCCCACGCACCCCGACACGGAGTACGTGCCGGCCGTCGTCGCCGGACCGACCTGCGACAGCGACGACACCTACCCGTACGAGGAGGACCTGGTGCCGGTGCCCCGGGGAGTCGCCTCGGGGGATCCGGTGTGGATCGTCTCCTGCGGCGCCTACGTCACCAGTTACACGACCCGGGGGTTCAACGGATTCGCCCCGCTTCCCTACACCTGGGTCGGCGGCGGGCCCGACCCGGCGTGGGATCCCTCGTCCGACCTCGACGTATGGCCGGAGGGGGGTGGTGTGGATGGGACATGACGTGCACATCCGGCGCATCGCCGAGGGCGACTGGGACGCCATCGTCGCGCTGGAGGCGGCCACCTATTCCGCCGGCGCGTTGTCCGAGGGACGGGACGCGTTGCGATCCCGGGCCCGTTCCTCGCCGGCCACCTGCTTCGTATTGCACTACGAGCAACGACCGGCGGGCTACCTGCTGGCGCTGCCCTACCCGATGTTCCGCTATCCGGACCTGTCCCGGCCGGAGCAGGTCGTGCACCACTCGCGCAATCTGCACCTGCACGACCTGGTCGTCGCCCGGCACGTGCGGGGCAACGGCCTGGCCCGTGAACTCCTGCACCGGCTGACCGCGACGGCCCGGGCGAAGAAGTACGAACGCATCTCGCTGATCGCCGTCGGCGGCAGCGAGGGCTTCTGGTCGGCGAACGCGTTCGACGCCGTACCCGAGGTGGCGCTCGCGCCGGGCTACGGCGCGGGCGCGGTGTACATGTCCACGCCGGTGCGCAGATCCGAACCGGTGTATCCCCGGAAGGCGAAGTAGGCCGATGCACATGTTTCGCGTTCGCGACGATTTTCGCCGGGCACAACTGGCGATCGCGGCACTGTTTTGTTTTCTCGGGCTGCAATACGCCACCTGGGCCTCGCGGTTGCCCGCGATCAAGGCGGAACTGGGCCTGAGCGAGGCCGAGGTGGGCCTGTTGCTGATGGCCTGCGGCGCGGGCGCGGCGGCCTCCTTCCCGCTCGTCGCGGTGCTGACCGAACGGCTGGGATCACGCCGGTTGGCGCTGTCCTCCGCCCTGGCCCTCGGCCTGCTGCTGCTCGCCTTGGCCGGCGCACCGAACTACCCGGTCGCGCTGGTGATCATCTGCTGCGACGGGGTCGCGGTCGGCTGTCTCAACGTGGCGATGAACGCGCAGGGCGCCGCGCTGGAGGTCCGGTACCGGCGCACCGCGATGTCGCAACTGCACGCCACGTTCAGCGCCGGTTCGTTGTGCGCCGCGTTGCTCGCCTCCGGGATGAACGCGCTGACCTCGAACCTGGCCGCGCACTTCGCGGTCGCCGCCGGGTTGTTGCTGCTGCTCCTGGCCTACGCCCGGCCTGCCCTGCTGCCGGCCGATCGAGCGGCGGCCGAGCCCGCCGAGGCCGAGCAGTCCACGCGGCCGGGCCGGCGCGGGTGGGCCCTGCCGTCCCTGGTCACCGTCTGGATGGGCGCCGCGATGGCGTTCGGCACGGTCACCGAGGGGGCGATGAACGACTGGTCGGCCCTGTACATGAAGGATGTCGCGCACGCGGCCTCGGAGGTCGCGCCGCTGGGCATCGCGGTGGTCTCGGTGATGATGGTACTGGCCCGGGTCTTCGCCGACGGGTGGCGCAGTCGGTGGGGCGACGGCCGGATCGTTCGGATCGGCAGCGCGTTGGCCGGCGTCGGGCTGGCGGTCGCGTTGCTGGTGGGCGGCGTGGTGCCGGCGCTGATCGGCTTCGCGTGTGTCGGGTTGGGCATCGCCGCCGTGACGCCGTGCGTCTACGTCGCGGCGGCCCGGGCGGGTTCGGACGCGCTGGCCCTGGTCGCCGCGATGGGCACCACCGGCCTGCTCGCCGGGCCGGCGGTGATCGGCTTCATCGCGAGCGGCAGCAGCCTGGTGTGGGGCATGGGCGCGGTGGCCGGGTCGGCGATGCTGGTGTCGGTGTGCGCCGGCCGGATCCGCTGGACCGGCCCGGACGACGCCCACCCGCCCGCGCGGGCCGAGGGCGCGGCGGTCGAGCCACGCCCGCAGGCCACGCCCGAGGTGGAGCCGCTCACCGGCGGCTGAGCCCGCCGGGGGCGGTCAGGCGACCAGCTCCCGGCGGTACTTCGCGGCCAGGGCGATCGCCCGCCCACCCAGCGCCACCACGCCCACCAGTGCGCCGGCGCGGTGGTAGCCGACCGCGCAGTCTCCGTCCCAGTCGCCTTCGAGCAGGCGGATGTCCGCGCCGCCCAGCCCGGGCGCACCGTACGACTGGAGGCGCTGGTCGTACTGGTCCGACCAGAAGGTGGGCAGCGGCGCGAACGGCGTCGACGCGCAGTCCGTGCCGGCCAGGTGGGCGGCGAGCGTGCGGGCCGCGTGTTTGGCGCTGTCGGTGGGGATGCTCCAGTGTTCGACCCGGCGCGGTACGTCGTCGTAGCGCGGATTGGCGAACCGGGCCACGTCGCCCACCGCGACCACGTCCGGGCGCGACTCGACCCGCAGCAGGGCGTCGCAGCGCACCCCGTCGGTGAGGTCGAGGCCGTTGCCGGCCAGCCATTCGGTGTTCGGGATCGAGCCGATCGCCTCGACCACGGCGTCGGCGGGCAGTTCCCGGCCGTCGTCCAGCACCACGCCGCGCACGTGTCGCTCGCCGGTCGTGTGCCGCACGGTGCGCCCGAGTTCGAAGCGCACGCCGCGGGCGAGATGCCGCCGGCGCAGCGCCGCGCCGAGGTCGGCGCCGAGCGGGCGGTGCATGGGTTCCGGTTCGGGCGCCACCACGGTCACCTCGGCGCCGAGCGACCGCGCGGTCGCGGCCACTTCGCAGCCGATGAAGCCGGCGCCCACGACCACCACCCGGCGGCCCGGGCCCAGTGCGGCGCGCAGGTGTCGGGCGTCGTCGAGGGTGCGTACGACGTGTCGCCCCGTGCGCGGTCCCGGGCAGGTCAGCCGGCGCGGACGCAGGCCGGTGGCCACCACCAGGCCCGCGTAGGACACCGACTCGCCGTCCGCGAGCCGGATCCGCCGCCGCCCCAGGTCCACGCCGACGGCCCGGCGGCCCAGCCGCCAGTCCACGTCCGCACAACTCGCCCGCAGCCGGAAGGCGACCTCGGCGTGCGCGAGTCCGCCCGCGAGGGCGTCCTTGGACAACGGCGGCCGGTTGTACGGCATGTGCGGCTCGTCGCCGATCACGGTGAGGGCGCCGTGCCAGCCCGCCGCGCGCAGTTGTTCGGCGGCCCGCAGGCCGCCCATCGACGCGCCCACCACGACGACTCGGGGAGCGGTCATGGTTCAGTCCTCGATCGTGATGGCCTGGAGCGGGCACACGTCGGCGGCCTCCTCGACCGACTCGCGCAGCGCGTCGTCCGGGTCGGCGACGAATTCCAGCCGGCCGGCGGAGTCGATCCGAAAGACCTCGGGAGCCGAGAACACGCACTGTCCGTGGTCCTGGCACCGGTCCATGTCGACGACGACCTTCATGGGTGGTGGTCCTTTCCGATCGGTGAGGTGACTGGAGTGGGGAAGGAAGTGGCGGCGAGGACGGTCAGCGCCGCGGTGCCCGGACGCCGCGCAACTCCCAGTCGCCGCCCAGTGCGGTGGAGCGCACCTCCTCGGACTCGGTGGGCTGCGCGCCGCAGTCGGCGCGGATCGGGGTCGGGCCCTCCACGATGTGGTTGGCGAGTCGACCCAGTCCCTCGACCTCGACCTCGACCACATCGCCCGGCCGCACCGGACGCGAGCCCGCGGGCGTGCCGGAGAGCAGCACGTCGCCCGGGTCCAACGTGATCGTGCGGGCGATGTCGGCGACGAGGTAGTGCATGTCCCATTCCATCTCGTCGGTCGAACCCTCCTGCACCACCAGGCCGTTGACGTAGGTGCGCAGCGTCTTGCCGCGGAAGTCCCAGCCCTCGACCAAGCCGGGGCCCAGCGGGCACAGCGTGTCCGAGCCCTTGACCCGGAGCATCGAACCCGCGTCGGTGTCCCGAAAGTCGTGCAGGCCGTAGTCGTTGGCCACGGTGTAGCCGCGGATGAAGGCGCCCGCGTCGGCCGGGGCGATGTTGCGGCAGGTGCGGCCGATCACGATGGCGATCTCGCCCTCGTAGTTGAGGTACTTGCAGCCCGCCGGGCGCACGATCGCACCGCCGTGCGCGTTCAGCGACGAGGTGGGTTTGTGGAAGTAGGTCGGCGCGGGCGGCAGCGTGGTGCCGAACTCGTCGACCCGGCTGCGGTGGTTGAGATGTACCGCGATGATCTTGCCGGGTTGCACCGGCGGCAGGTGCCGGGCCTCGGCGACGCTGGTGCGTCTGCCGTCGGCGGCGATCAACTCGGCTCCGCTGCGCACGACTTCGACGGTCGTGCCGTCGAGCAGGATGCGGCGATACTCGGTGTTGCTCATGCGAGGTGTCCTTGGCTGGTGGTGGTTCGGGCATGGGAGGCGGTCCAGCCGCCGGCGGGTCGGTCGAACCAGACGTGGGCCTGACCGGTGCCGGTGGCGTTCTCGTAGTCGCCCAGCAGCCGGCCGGGTGCGGTGCACCGTTCCTCGCCGAGCGCGCCGAGCATCATCAGGTAGTGCCCGAAACGCGCCTCGGGCTTGTACCGCAGGAAGTCCGGCATGCCGGCGAGCACGCTCGCGTGATCGCCGCGTTGCATCCAGGCGATCCGCTGTTCGTCGGCGGCGCGGGCCTGCGGGGTGCGCACGTGCACCGGGTCGGACGCTTCGTGGGCGCGCAGTTCGCGCAGGTTCCAGAAGGTGTGCGAGAAGGCGCCGGACGCCACCAGCAGCACCCTGCGGTCGGTGGCCGCGATGCCGTCGGCGAGTGCGCGGCCCAGCCGCAGGTTGTCCTCGACGTCCGCGGTCTGGCAACAGCCGATGCCCAGCCAGCGTTTGCCGGGCACGCCCAGGTGGTGCCACAGGTTGACGGTGGCGTAGTGGATCGGCAGGTACGGATCCTCGATCGGGGTGATCCAGGTGCCGTGTCGCTGCGCGAAGTTCGCGGTGGCCCGGGCAAGTTCCGGATCGCCGGGGAAGTCGTAGGGAATCTGCCGCATCCCGCGCGGCAGTTCCTCGGAGGTGTACAGCCCACTGCGGTGCGGCTGCGCGGCAATCACGTACTCGACGGTGGTCGCCCAGTGCGAGTCGAAGACCACCACGGTGTCGTAGTCGAGCCGTTCGAACACCTCGGCGCGCAGTCGGGCCAGCGCCGGGACCAGGCTGATCTCCTTGCCCTCGTTGAGTTCGTGCCGGACCTCGCGCGGCAGCATGATGGTGGGCGAATGGGCCAGGATGCCGGCGCCGACGATCTCGCCCATGGTCAGTGCCATCCGTTCGGCGCGGTCACAGTGTTCTTGAGGTCGCAGTAGAAGTCGAAGCTCCACGAGCCGCCCTCGCGGCCGATGCCGGACTCCCGCGAACCGCCGAACGGCGCGCGCAGGTCGCGGACGAAGAAGCAGTTGACCCACAAGGTGCCGGCCACGAGTTGCCCGCCGACCCGCCGGGCCCGTTCCCGATCCCCCGTCACCAGGGTCGCGGCCAGCCCGAATCGGGTGTCGTTGGCGAGTTCGATCGCCTCCGCCTCGGTGCCGAAGGTCTGCAGCGTCAGGACCGGGCCGAAGACCTCCTCCTGGACGATCTCGCTGTCCTGCGCGACGTCGGTGAGCAGTGTGGGGCGGTAGTACCGGCCGCCCAGGTCGGTGTTGCGCCCGCCGCCGAGCAGCGCCTTGGCACCGGCGTCGAGGGCGCGGCGCACGAAGCCGTCCACCCGCTCCACGTGGTCGGCGTGGATGTTGGGGCCCACGTCGGTGGCCGTCTCGCGCGGGTCGCCCTGGACCAGGGTGCCCGCCCGGGCCAGGAAGCGGGCGGTGAACTCGTCGGCGATCGAGGCGTCCACGAGCAGCCGGGTCGCGGCCAGGCAGACCTGACCGGCGTTGTCGTACTGCTCGACCGCGAGCTCGACGGCCAACTCCAGGTCGGCGTCCGCGAAGACCAACAGCGGTGATTTGCCGCCGAGTTCGAGGCTGACCGGGGTCAGGTTGGCGGCGGCCGAGGCGCCGATCCGGCGGGCGGTGGGCACCGATCCGGTGAAGCTGATCCGGCGGACGTCCGGGTGGGCGGTCAGTGCGGCGCCGACCTCGTCGCCGTAGCCCTGGACCACGTTGAACACGCCGGCCGGCAGGCCCGCCTCGGCGGTGATGTCGGCGAGCAACGACGCGGTCAACGGCGTCCATTCGGCGGCCTTGAGCACGACCGTGTTGCCGGCCGCGAGCGCCGGGGCGACCTTCCAGGTGGCCAGCATCAGCGGTGCGTTCCACGGCGTGATCAGCACACACGGCCCGGCGGCGTCCCACGAGACGTGGTTGCCGTGGCCCCGGGTGTCGAAGTCGTCGTGGCCCAGGTGTTCGGTGAGCCAGTCCGCGAAGAAGCGGAAGTTGTGGGCGACTCGCGGCATCACCCCGCGCAGGTGCGAGCGCAGCAGCGCGCCGTTGTCGGTGGTCTCCACGATCGCCAGGTCGGCGAGCCGGGCCTCGACCCCGTCGGCGACGGCGTGCAGGAGGCGGGCCCGCTCGGCGGGCGCTGTGGCGGCCCAGGCGGGGAACGCGGCCCGCGCGGCGGCAACCGCCGCGTCCGCCTCGGCGCGGCGGCCCCGGGCGATCTCGCCGAGGGTGCTGCCGTCGATGGGCGAGATGTCGGTGAAGGC
>NZ_JBHZAV010000174.1:0-19038 GCF_042754445.1 Embleya sp. NPDC059213 | reverse complement strand
AAGGGCCAGATCGCGTTCGAGCACCTCGGGCAGCGTCCCGGGCGCCGAACGGCCGAGAGCGTCGGCCGCGTCGAGGTCCTCCGGCGCGCCGACTTGGGCCAGATGGCGGGTGAAGATCTCGGCCACCAGGAAGGCCCCCCACTCCGTACCGCGCACCGATCGTGGCGAGAGGCGATCGGCGATCGCTCGGGCAAGGCGTTGCCGGACGGCGCGCATGCGCGGCGGGCCATAGGTACGAGTGTCGGCCAAGCGGGCGCCCAAATGGTCGGCCAGATCCTCGCGGACCTCGTCGGGGTCGGCGGCGTCCAGGTCCATCAGACCGCCCGTCTCGGCGGCCCGGTCGAGCAGGGCGTCGAACATCGGCCACGGCCGGGTGCCCACCAGCAGCCGCACCGCGCGCGTACCATCGGCCCGGGCGGCCTGCGCCAACCGGGCCAGGTCCGCGCACAACCCGGCGGGGTCGGACGCCTCGTCCAAGGCGTCCACGATCAACACCGGAACCTCTCCCGCCACAGGCAACAGACCGATGAACACCGTTGCGTCCACCAGCGCGTCGGGCCCGGGATCCACATGGAGTTGCCGGGCCGCGGACGCGAACACCTGCGCCGAAGTGCGTCCGCGCGCGTGCATCGCGGCCAACCGATCGTTGACCGAGGGACATCCCGCCGCGTCCCGGGCGTCCAACCGCTCGCGCACATGCCCGGCCACCGCGACCAGTTCGGGGTGCGCGGCACACGCCAGAGCCCCCAACAACGCCGACTTGCCGATCCCCGGATTCCCGGTCACCACCCGAAGGCCGCCCGTCGTGACGTCGTCCAACCACGGCGCGAGGACTCGCAATTGCGAACGCCGCCCGGTGAACCGGAGGCCGGCCTTGTCGGTGAAGTGCAACGCGTCCGAGGGGTCGAGAAACATCCGCAGCGCCGGCTCCACACCGCCCAGACGCACCGCCTTCGGGTCGTGGCCGGGATGGGGGAAGAACGGCAGATCCGGCTCCTCCTCCGCGAGCACCATCGCCGTGCTTTGCACCGTCTGCACCATCCCGGGCATGCGCTCCACCCGTTGCCGTACTCGGCGGGCCACCTTCGAGAACGGCACGTGCGTCCGTGCCGGATCGGTGTCCAACCCGGTGCGGGCGACCTCCTCGAAAACCTCGGCCAGGGCGATGCTGAACCGCCCGTCGTACGCATCCTCACCCCCACCCGACGCCGCGATCACCCACGCGTTCGCCGGTGTGTCCGACCCGTGCACCATGTGCGGCAACGACGCCGCCCGCCCCGCCCGGCACAGATCGAACAGAAACAACGTCGGCACGCCCAACGTCTGCGCGTCGTCCACCCACTGCGCGGCGTTCGTCCCCACCCCGACGCACCCGTCCGCCGGCACTACGTCCACTCGATGAGGATTCGCCGTCGCAACATCCCCGTGGGCGGCGACATACATCAGCCGGGCGGACCCCAGCGCCGTGCCGATCGCCGCCCGCAACGCACCGGCACCGATGTCCTTGTGTACGTCGGTCGCATACCCCAGGCGGTTCAACGCCGCTACGACGGGCGGCACCACCTCGTCGACGAACGGCAGATCCGCCCACGCCCTCGCACCCACCGGCATCTCGCCGGCCCCGGCCGCCGCGAAACGCCCGATCCCCACCACCACCGCACGCATGGGCCCCACCCCTCGCCCTCGGCCCCGTCCCGAAGCATCAGAGTGGCAGGAATTACTCGACCAGACCCGCCGAACAGCGCAACGCACGCAGTCCCAAGCGGCGGCGTGCGCAAACGGGTCGGGTGTCTCGTGAGCCATGGTGAAGTCCGGAGAAGGACGGCCTTCGAGCTGCGCTGTCTCGATGCGGGGTCGGCGCTGTGGTGCCCCGGCCCGTGGTGCGGCACCGGTTGAGAACGTTGGTCTGTGCCTGGTGATGTGGGGGGGCGGCGTGTGGTGTGGGGTGTGTGCGTGGCCGAGGGGCCGGTTGGCCTGTGGTGTTGCAGGGTTCGAGAAGGCAGCGCACCGCGTACCGCGCACCGCGCCGTTGTGGATCGGGTGCGCGCTTGTTCCGATCCCGGCCCCCTCCCGCGCCGGCAGCCGGGGCATCGTTCTCGCCGACCCTCTCGTGTCGTTCCTTCGCGGTGGAGAGTGTCCTCCGCTGGTCCGTCACGTGAGTACTCAGTCATTCACACTTCTCCTGTCGACGCCGACCACCGAGACCGGAACCAGGGTCACGAGCGCCGGTCGCGCATGACGGACCGGCCGGCGAGGGCGGTGGCAGCGAAGACGAGGACGAAGGTGAAGGCGACGAGTGCGGTGTAGGTGACGGGGTCGATCGCGGGTGCGATGCGGTCGCCGTTGCTGAGGGCGTACGTCATGGCGAACAGGCCGGGCAGGGCGAAGGCGGTGCCGACGATGCACGCCGTGGTGGCCAGGACGGCGGCCTCCCAGCGCAGGATCGAGCGCCGTTGCTGCGGGGTGGCGCCGACGGCCGTCAGCAGCGCGAATTCCGAGCGGCGGGAGATGGTCGCGGTGACGAGGGAGTTCGTGACCGCGATGGCGATGTAGCCGAAGAGGACCAGCAGGATGAGCAGACCGAACTTCTCGTCGCCGCTTGACGCATCGCCGCCGGCGGCGGCACCGCCGGAGCCGGAGACCTCGACTCCCGGGACGTCCGCGAGGCGGTCGCGGATGGCCTCCGCGACGCGTGCCGCCGATGCGGAGGCGGGGACTGCGACGGCCAGGCCGGACGGGAGCCCCGACGCGGTGGCCGGCTGCAGGTCGCCGAGGGGGAGAAGGACGTCGCCGAAGCCGAGTCCGCGTTCGTACAGCGCGCTCACGTGCCGCTTGAGCGCACGCCCGTTCGCCGGTACGACCGTGATCTCGTCTCCGACGTGGGCCCCCACTTGGGCCGCACCGAGGACACCGAGCGCCACATCGCCTTCCCGGAGCCGGACCGGGTCGCCGTCCTTGGGCTTGAGATCGGCGTAGTGTTCCACCCGGTCCCCGGCGATGCCGAGTGCGTTCAGGGTCTGGGGGCTGTTGCCGCTGCCGGCGGGCGGCTGCACGATGACGCGGGTGGTCACGATGGGAATGGCCGATGCGACCCCGGGTGCGCCGCGCACGAGTTCGACCGTCCGGTCACTGACTCCGACCGTCGGCGAGGTGACCGTGATGTCGGTGCGCGTGCCCGCGTCCGCCTGTGCCGCCGAGACGGCACCGGCCGTCGCCGCGCCGGAGAGCTGGACCGCACCCAACGCGACGCCGAGGACGATCGGGGTCAACGCGCCGCCGACCCGGGCGGCCCGGTGGCGAATGCTCTCCAGCGCCGTGTACGCCGCGGCGTAGCGCCTCGCCGGCCGGCGCACGATCGCCGCCGCCGCGCGCACCACCTGCGGACTCAGCGGACCGATCGACAGGGCCATCACCAGTCCGGAGATGCCCGGGAGTCCACTGGCCGCATCGACGTTGGACGTGTACGTCGGGGCCAGCGCCATCACGATGCCCACCGCGACCAGAACCACTCCGACGACGATGCGCCGCGTCCGCCGCGATGCCGAGGTGCCTGCGTCGCGGTCTTCGAGCTGCGTCAGCGGGCTGCTGCGGGTCACCCGGCGTACCGCGACGCGCGTGGCGATCTCGGCGGCGAGGAAACCGGTCAGCATCGCCACGATGAAAGGCAAGGGGCCGAAGACCGGCTCAAGAGTCGCGGGCAGCACTCCCCAGGAGCGGATGACGCCGATCATGGCCGCGCCCACCAGCGGTCCGGCGACGCCGCCGAGGCCGCCGGCCGACGCGGCGACCATCCGGATCTCCGCGCGCAGCAGCCGCTTCACCTGCCGCGGCGTGGCACCGACGATGCGGAGCATGGCCAACTCGCGTGAACGCTCGCGGATTTGGAGCGACGTGAGGGCTATGACGGTGAACACCGCGACAATCAGCGCGACGGCACCGAGCGCACCGGCGATGGAGACGAGGTCCGCCGTCGCCCGGCCCTGGGAGACCGCCTCGACGGGCCCTCGGTCGCCGCGGTCCCACAGCCGCGCCCCGGCCGGAGCGGCGAGGCGGGCGAGTACGTCCGCATCGGAAGTCGCCTGCGGCCAGACGCCGATGACCGCCACGCCGGGGTCGGGGTTGCCGCGCGTCGCGATCTGCCCGTCGGTGAGATACACGTCCGGGACGTCGACTCCCGCGTCGTCGGCTGTGGTCGTGCCGACGAGCGTGTACTGCACGGGCCGGTCGCCGAAGCCGAGCGCGACCTTCTCCCCGGTCTCCAGGCCGTGGGCGCGCGCGACGTGGCCGGGCAGCACGATGTCGTCCGCGCCGACGGGCGCGCGTCCCGAGGCCAGTTCACGATTCCCGAGTGCGAACGCGGACCAGGGATGCGCATCGACCGTCTCGCCGTCACCGGCCCGGGCACCGAGGACCGCGGGCACGATGCGGTCGGCGACGACGCGGGACGCGGGCAGCGCCGCGGTGATCTCGCCGGCCAGCGAAGCCGGCAGCAGCGCCCGGCCCGGGACCGTCATGTCGACGTCGCCGTCGACAGGCACCGACTGGCGGGATGCGACCAACAGCGGTGCATTGTCGTACTCGCCGGTGGAGACCCGGCCGCGGACGCCGGTCTCGAGAAGTACGCCGAACGCCCCCATGAGGACGGCCGAGAAGAACACCGTGATGGCGAGTGCGGCGACCTGGCCCCGGCGCGCACGCAGCGTCAGTCGGGCGAGCTTGTTCAGGACCGGCTCCCGAGCTCGGTGAGGGTCGCCGCGATCCGCGCCTCGGTGGCGCCGCGTAGTTCGCCGTGCCAACGGCCGTCGCGCAGGAACAGCACGCGGTCCGCGACCGCCGCCGCCCGTGGGTCGTGCGTCACCAGCAACACCCGCTGACCGAGGTTGGTGACGATCGACCGGAGCAGGTCGAGCACGACGTCGCTCGACGCGGTGTCGAGCGCGCCGGTCGGTTCGTCGGCGACGATCAACTCCGGGTCCGTGACGAGCGCCCGCGCGAACGCGACGCGCTGTTGCTGGCCCCCGGACAACTGGGCCGGCCGGCGGTCGAGCGTGGCACCGACGCCGACCGTCTCGGCCAACTTCCGTACGCGGTGCCGGTCGATCGGTCGGCCGGCCAGCCGCAGCGGCAACGAGATGTTGTCGGCGACGGTGAGGGACGGGATCAGGTTGTACGCCTGGAACACCACCCCGACCCGCGAACGCCGCATCTCGGCCAGGCGGGTCTCGTCCAGGCCGGTGATGTCCGTGCCGCCGACGCGGATCGACCCCGTATCGGGCTTGTCCAGGCCCAACAGGCAGTTCAGCAAGGTGGTCTTGCCGGAGCCCGACGGTCCCATGATCGCGGTGAAACTCCGCGGTGCGAGGGACATGTCGATGTTCGTCAGCGCCCGGAAGCGCGTGGCGCCGGCGCCGAAACTCTTGCTCAGGCCGTTGATGGCCACGGCGTGTTCGTCGTGGTTCCCGGGGTGTTCGCTCCTGTGCGTCTTCACGTTCACGACCGTAGATTCGCGGCCCGCGCGGCACAGTCCCCCGTGTGCCCGGCCCGTGGTGGCACGGGCGACCGCTCTGATGGTGGTGCCGGCTATACCTCCACCGCGGGCCCGCCGCCCGAGGTGCGTCGCCGGGGGCCGGCCCGAGGACTGGAAGTAGGCTCGCCGGGTGAGTTCCACGAGAGGTGTCGGCGCCGGTCGACGGCTGCGAAATGCCAGGCCGGTCCGGCAGTCGGCGCGTTCGCTCCGCTACCTGACGGGCGGTGCCGTCTCCGGGCTGTACGGACTGGTGGTCCTCGCGGTCGTCATGGTCGTGGCCGCGCTGTCCGTGGTCGGCGTCGGACTCCTGCTCACCGGTGCCGCTTCCGGGCTGGTGCGGCACTGGAGCGACCGTGAACGGGGGAGGGTCGGACCGGCGTTGGGACGGCGCATCGCGTCTCCCCACCTGCGGCCCGCCGCCGGCGCGGATGTCGTCCGCCGACGCATCGCCGACAACATGCCGATCCGTGACCTGGGCGCCGTCCTCCAGCGGATCGTGATCGGGATCCCGCTCGGTGCCGTCGCCGTCCTGCTGCCGGTGCTGTCCCTGCAGGCGCTGGCCCTGCCGGCGTACTGGTGGGCGATGCCGGACGGCCGCCCCGCCGAGCAGTTCTTCGAGGTCACGACGTGGTGGCTCGCCCTGGTGTCCGGCCTGATCGGGCTCGCCGGACTGGCCGCGTGGGCGGTCGCCGTGCCCGCCGTGGGATCCGCCGACGCGAAGCTCCTCGAACGGCTGCTCGCGCCGTCCCGCGAGCAAGAACTCCGGCTGCGGGCGCAGATGGAGGAGCGGCGCCGGCGCTCGGCCGTCGACGTGCACACCGCCGAACTGCGCCGGATCGAACGGGATCTGCACGACGCGGCGCAGAACCGGCTGGTCGCCGTCTCGATGTTCATCGGCACCGCACAACGGCAACTGAGCACCGGAACCGGCGACGTTGCGACGGCCCTGGCCAAAGCACAGGACGCCAGCCGCGACGCGCTGGCCGAAATGCGCCGCATCATCCGGGACGTCTACCCGCCGGTGCTCGCCGAGGAAGGCTTGGTGCCGGCCTTGGGGCTGTTGGCCGACCGCATGCAGATCCCCACCCGGCTGCGGGTCGACGCACCCGCACCGACACCGGCGTCCGTCGACGCGGCGCTGTACTTCTCGGTCGCCGAGGCCCTGACCAACGTGTCCAAGCACAGCAACGGGACCGAATGCGACATACACCTGACCTGGAAGGAGGCCGACGGCGAGATGCGCGTCATCACCACCGTGACCGACAACGGACAAGGCGGCGCCCGATCGACGACGGGCAGCGGCCTGACCGGCATCACGAGCCGGATCGAGGCGCTCGGCGGCACGGCCACCGTCGCCAGCCCGCCGGGCGGACCGACGTCGGTGCGGATGGAGTTGCCATGCGAGTCGTGATCGCCGAGGACGACACGCTGCTGCGCGAAGGTCTTGCGGCGCTGTTGTCCGCCGAGGGGATCGACGTGGTCGCCGCGCGCCCTGATGCCGAGCGCCTGTACGAGACCATCGAGGAGTTCGACGCCGGACTGGCCATCGTCGACGTACGGATGCCCCCGACGTTCACCAACGAGGGCCTGCGCGCCGCAATGCAGGTCCGCGCGTCGCGTCCCGGCTTCCCCATGCTGGTGCTGTCCGCCCACGTGGAGACCAAATACGCCGGCGACCTGCTCGCCGACGGAGCCGGAGCGGTCGGCTACCTGCTCAAGGAACGCGTAGGCGCCGTCGACGACTTCCTGCGCACCATGGACCGCGTGGTCAGGGGCGAGACGGTCCTCGACCCCGAGGTGGTGACCACCCTGATGCGCCGCAGCGGCACCCGCAGCCCGCTCGCCACCCTCACCGCCCGCGAGCGCGACGTCCTGCAACTGATGGCCCAAGGCCACCGCAACGGCGACATCGCGGCCGAACTCCACGTCACCGAGGCCGCGATCCACAAACACATCCGCAACATCTTCACCAAGCTCGGCCTGCTCGCCGACGACGCCGGACACCGGCGCGTACTCGCGGTCCTCACCTACCTCCGCGAGCAGTGACGCCCCCGAAGCCCCGACACCCCCGAAACCAATCGGCCCCGCTCCCGCGAGAGAGCGGGGCCGACGCCTTTGCCCGCCCGGGCTGGAGGATGTCACGGCGCCGCCACCCTCCTGGACCCGGCCCTCGCATCGGCACGGCTGCTCTCGACCCGGGTGGGTCTGCATCCCTACACCGTGGACCACCCGTACCTGAGCGGGACTGTTCGGCGGTCGGGAGTCAGTGTTGCTCGTCGAAGTGGGTGCGTATGGCCGCCAAGAGGCTTTGCAGGTCCTGTCGGGCCAGGGGATGGCCGCGGAAGTCGCGCAGGACGGTGTCCAGTTCCTCGTACGAGCGGAACATGAGGAGAATCTGCTGCAGTTCGGCCGCTGCGGAGACCATCACCGTGCCGCAGCCGAACGGGTGTTCCGTGGAGGCCGCCTCCTTTGCCGCCTCCTCGACGTCGGGATACGGATCCGAGGCGGAGATTCGGACGAACCTGTGAAGGATCTGGAATGCCTGGGGGAAACGGATCCGGGCCTCCGGGAGACTCATCGGCAGTTGCCGGAACCCGGGAGACGACTCGTAGTCCTTGGTCCGCAGGTACTCGGCCAGGTAGCGCAGGAACTCCGCGGGCGGCCAATCACCCGCGGCCCGGGCCAGCCGCACGTCGAACTCGGCGGGGCGCGGCGAGGATCCGGGCGAGTCCATCTCGTCGGCGAGGACGTCCAGGAGCGCGGAGACGACGCCCAGGGGCATGGTCGACCAGGCCACCGGGGAGTCGCGCACGACGCGGCAGAACCGCTCCAGTTCGTCCTCCAGGGATTCCCCCGCGGACGCCCACTGGACCAGGAGGTGGATCGAGCCGTCGATGTACAGGAGATCGTGGTTGGAGGTCATGGCGCCACAGCCAAGTACCCGCACCCGAGAACCGCAAGTGGGGTCGAACCCGCCCGGGTTGCGCATCGGCAGTCGATCCGAACAACGGCCGAGGACAAGCACAATGCGCTGTTGCCGACACCGGTCGAGTTCGCGCGGGTCGGGTTCGCGTCGGTCAGGTGGGGCCGGAGAGGAGTGCCGGGGTGGTCGATGCGGTCTGGACGTCGGTTGCGTTGTCCCGTGGCGTGGCGGACGGCGCGTCGGTTGCGGTGTACGCGAGCGTCGTCGACCCCGCCGCGCCGGCCGCCCCGGCGATCGCCGGCACCGCGCACCTGTTTTCCAGGAAGCCGTCCCCAAGGCGTACGAGTGCCCGCTGACGGTCGTCGCCGGCCGGGCGTTCGCGGCCGAGATCCACGAGTCGCCGCTGTTCCTGCTCTGGATGGTGAAGGGGTTGTCGATGGCGTCGCACCCTCGACGGCCTCTTTGAGGACGTCGCCACCGGCTGACACCGCGTCCCCTCGCCGAGGCCCGCCCGTGGCTCGCCCCGAAACTCGAAGCCCTCAACGAACGACCGTGCCTGCGGGCCGAGGTCCTCCTGCGGGTAGATCTGCCGCGAGGCCGGGTCGGTGAACCATCGGTAGACGAAGCTCGCCGCGCGGCCGCGGTGCGCGGACAGGTCGCCGAGCATCGCGATGGCGAGCGGGTTCTGGACCAGAACGGTGTGCGGGTCGGTGCTCACCATCGCCGGGGTCCCGTCGATTCGTGTCAGCAGGTCGAGCAGTGCGGAGTGGACGTGTGACGTCGCCCCGCCCTGGTGCGGGATCGAACGGTTCGCCAACCGGTACAGATGGTCGCGCTCGTCGCGACTGAGGCGCAGGGCGCGGGCGAGCGCGGCGAGCATCCGGTCGGAGGGCTGCGAGCCGGCACCGCGTTCGAGCTCGATGTAGTACTCCACCGAGGCGCCGGCCGGAACGGCGACTTCGTCGCGGCGCAGACCGGGGACGCGGCGCCGCGGGCCGGGCGCGAGCCCGACTTCCTCGGGGCGGATCCTCGGCGGGATCCGCCCACGGTCGGGCCGTCCGGTGCGGATCCGGACGTCCCGGACGTCACCGTGGCCGCTCGGCGCCCTGTGTCGAAGACGCCACGTCGTCGGTTCACCCGGCGGTCGTCGTGGGCTCGGGCACCGAGCGCGAGGTCACGCACCATACCGACGCGGACGCCCGAACCACCCGGACGGCTGATCTTCGTCCTGGGTTCGCGCGACCGGCGGTGGGCGTAAGGGGAACCGGAGAGGTATCCGAGTCCTCCCACGTGAGAACGATGCCCCTCGAGACCCCGTTTCCTACGCTCGTCGAACGAGGGAGTGACGCGCCCGCACCCGGGGCGCGATGTCGCCCGGACGCGTCGCGTGTGGACGCCGTGTTCCCGGGGCGACGGCAAGAGGGTCGTCGGCGTCTTCAGGCGCGCACGGTCCGGTCGCTTCCCCGCCTGCGCGACCGACATCGATCGAGAGGCAGATTCGTGACCCACCCTCCCCGGATCCCTTCCTCGGCGGAAGCCGCCGACGGCACCCGAAGCACATCCACCCGGCGCACCGTGCTGCGCGGTTCGCTGGTTGCCGCCGCGGTGGCGGGCACGGTCGGAACGGCGAGCCTCGGCACCGCGCCGGCCGCGCACGCGAGCGACGCACCACCGGCCGAGGCGGACCGTACGGGCGACACGTCCACGGCCCGGCACTGGCGCTCCAGGCTTGCCACGCTGGCCGCCCGACACGAGGTCCCCGGCGCCTCGTTGGGCATTCTGGCCGGCGACCGGGTCGTCAAGGTCGCCGCCGGTCTGGCCAACGCCGACGACCGTATCGAGGCAACGCCCGACACGCTCTGGCAGATCGGCTCCATCACCAAGGTCTGGACCGCCACCCTCGCCATGCGCCTGGTGGACGAGGGCGCCATCGACCTCGACACTCCGGTCGTACGCCATATGCCCGAGCTGCGACTGCCCGACCCCGACCGGACCCGGCGCCTGACGCTGCGTCACCTGCTCGCCCACACCAGCGGGATCGACGGCGACGTGCTCCCCGACACCGGACGCGGCGACGACTGCCTGGAGCGGTTCACCGCCCTGCTCAAGGACGTTCCGGCGGTCCACCCGCTGGGCCGCGGGTACTCGTACTGCAACGTCGGACTGATCCTCACCGGCCGGCTGATCGAACGCCGCACCGGCACGACCTGGGACACCGCGCTGCGCGAACGCGTGATCAAGCCGCTGGGCCTGACCCGCAGCCACACACTGCCGGAGGACGTGCTCGCGCATCGCGCCGCCGCCGGTCACGCCTCGGGACCGGACGGGCGGCCGCGCGTCGACCCCACGTGGGTTCCCCGCTCGTCGGGCCCGGCCGGCATCGTGTGCTCCAGCGTCGGCGACGTGCTCGCCTTCGTCCGCCTGCACCTGAACGACGGCCTCGGGCCCGACGGCACCCGGCTGCTGTCGGCGCGCGCCGCCGAGGAGATGCGTTCGTTCCAGACGGCCACGCCCAACACCCCGGACAACGGCGAAACCCGCGGCCTGGGGTGGGCCCGTTGGGACTGGGACGGTCGGGCGGTGTACGGCCACGACGGCAGGACCCAGGGTCAGTCCTCCTACCTTCGTGTACTGCCCGATGCCCGTCTCGCGGTCGTTCTGCTCACCAACGGAGGCGACGCCCAGGCGCTCTACCACGACCTGTACCGGGAGATCTTCACCGACTTCGCCGGCGTCGCGCCCCGCCCGCCGCACAGCCCCGACGGCACCAGGCCGCCGCACGACGCGGGGGGCTACCTGGGCCGATACCAACGTGTAGGGGTGCTCGAAGAGATCCTTGAACGCGGCGGCGCGCTGTTCCTGCGCCGGACCTTCACGGGAGGCACTCCCAGCGAGTACGAACTCCTGCCCGCCGGCCGGGACCTGTACGTCCACCGCTTGCCCGGCGTTCGCGACTGGGAGCCGCTCAAGTGCTTCACCCTGGACGGCACGCGCTACGTGTGCCAGAGCGACCGGGTGCTGCCACAGATCCCCTGACACCGCGCATTCCGAATTCCGGACGACCGCTCGGGGCACGACACCGGTGGTGGTCGCGAGGGCGCCGGCGGCGGTCCGGAGCCCGACAAGGAGCCGGTGGCGCACCCGGCGGCCGAGATCGAGGCGTTCGCGACCGAGTTCCACGGGAAGACCGGTCCCACCCCCGAACAGCGCGAGACGCGGGTGTCGGCGTTGCCGGAGTTCCGGCAGGCCACCGACGAAGAGCACGACGTGATCCCGTGCGGACGTGACAAGGTCGAGGGCGTCACGGTGGGCCCGGCCACCATCGACGAGCAGGAGGGGTGTGGGCCGGCCGACTGCTGCCACCACCCTGGCCGGCGGCGCCACCCGCCGGTTCGACGCGTTCGTGGAACCGGCATCGGATCCCATGGTGTTGTACGACGTCCCTGCAAGGCCGGGAGCCTTCCTGAATGATCTCGCGGTGTCACGGGGTGGGTTGACGGATGCGGCATGGGCTCGGATCGAGCAGGAACCGCCGCGGGCCGGGTACTCGCGGAGCCATTCCCGCCCGTCGGATCGATGACCCGCAGCGATGCGAAGTCGGCAACGAACACGCGGGGTCCCGGGGTCCGGAGAAGCGCAGGAACGTCCGCGTCTCCATCTCTGCGCCCGCGTCCCGGCCCGTCGGAACTCTCCGTTGCCCCTGGGCCTCCCACGACCGACCGCCTCCAGTCCCTTTGCCGGACGTCGGCCGGGAGACGGGCGCCGTAGGAGCATCGGCGCGTGCCGGGACCCCCGCGGGTGGGGAACGGGGCTCGACCGGTGAGGAGTTCGAACAGGACACAGCCGAGGGAGTACAGATCTGCGCGGGCGTCGGACGGGCCGCCGCGCCACTGCTCGGGGGACTGTAGGGGCGGCGAGTTGGGTTGACGCGGCGCACCGCGGTTCGGCCCCTGCGCCGCGTCCGTTGGACCCGCGCGGAGTGAGCAGGTGGGGCACGGCGGTGGCTCGGGCGAACGGCGACCGGGGCCTCATGTCGTCGACCGGTGGGGCCCGGGGGCGCGTCGTCTTGTCCACGAAGGTCTTCCCGCTCTCCCACGTGCTGATGGGCGAGAGCACATCCAGTGCGCGGTGGCTGCGCGGGCGCGTACACGATCTCGGCCATCCCGGTGAGGTGGGCCAGGTGTTGCCCGGCGCCGTCTTCCTCAAGTTCATCGCGTTCCCTGAGATCGGGTGTTGCGACGTTCAGTAGAACCCAAGGGTGTTCCGGCGGGGCGGCCGCCGTCAGGGTGATTCGTCGGTGAGGCGCCGGTGGTTCACCGGTTCGGCGGGTCGACGACGCCGAGGGCCACGAAGGTGGTGTGGCGGACGGGTGAATGGTGTGTCCCCGTCGAGGTGGCTTCCGTGATCGGGTGGGCGTACCTGTGAGGATCGACCCGCCGGGAGGAGGCCGAAGCCATGACGAGCGATGCCGGGCACGGACAGGCCCCGGCCCCGGATGACCTGCGGACGATCGCCAAGGGCTGGCAGGGCATCCAACTGGCGGTCCTGGGCTTCGTCGGCCTGTGCGGGGTACTCAAAGACAGCGGCCCGGCGGGGGTCCCACGGGCCATCCAGGTAGTGGCCGGGGTGCTGGCACTGAGCGCCCTGGTCGTCGCCTGCTGCGCGGTCTTCCTCGTCGGCCTCGCTGCCTGGCCCCTGTACCGGACCGTGGCCCGCCCGGCTGCCTCCCCGCGAGCGAGCCGTGCCCTGCGTACCGGAATCGCCCTGACCTTCACGGCCGTCGCGCTGCTCGCCCTGTCGACGGCCACTTCCTGGTGGCCCGTGAAAGCGGACAAGGCTGATGGCACCGGCAATACGGGCGGCGCGGCGCGGAGTTTCGTCCGCGTAAGCACCGAGGCCGGCACTGTCTGCGGGCCTCTGAGCGAGAGCGACTACGGGTTTTTGACCCTCGAGGCGAACGGCCGCACCGTCACCATGGCGCTCAGTGAGGTCTCGGCCCTACAGCCCGCGTCTTCCTGTGGTTGACCGGGGCAGGAACCGGCACCCAGCCGCCGATCGACTCGCTCACGGATGCGCGGGCGGCGGCCGCGTCGAGGAAGTTCCCGCCGGTGGCGAACGCGGAGGCGGGCCTGCGGGGCGAGCCGACCTGCGTGGCCGTGGGGTCCGGGCTCTCCTTCTTCGGCGCCATCGCCGGCTTCACCACTTCGGGCAGAGCGCGCGCGGCCGGCACCGGCACTCGCCGACCTCGCGGCGTACGTGTTCCCCGACGCCACGGGCGAGGACCTGGACCTCATGTTCGACATCACCGGTTGGTTCTTCTTCCTTGACGACGCCTACGAGGTGACCCCCGGCCGATCACCGGACACGATCCCGACCACCCACCGGCACATGCTCACCGTCCTGACCTCACCCCCTCCGGCAACCGTGCCCCCGGAGCCCGCGTCCCGGTCGTCGCGTTCGCCGACATCAGGCGACGCGAAACCACCGGCATGTCCGGGCAGTGGATCCACCGAGCCGCCCACAACCGGGCCGAACGGCTCCGTGCCTGCTGCACCGAAACGGCCAACCGCCTCACCGGCACCCACCTCGACCACGACGACCACATCGCCCGGCGCCGCAAGGCGGTCGCCGTCGTACCGACCATGGACATGCCCGAACGCGGCGCCCACTTCGAAGTACCCGTCCTCGCCTACCACCACAGCCACTTCCAGCACCTGCTGCGGCGCCTGGCCACCGACCAGATCCTCCTGGTCAACGGCCTCTACTCCCTCGACAAGGAGGAAGCCGCCGGCAGCCCCAACACGATCCACTGCCTGATGCGCGCGCCCGGCACTGCTCACGCGACGCCGCGATCGAGACGGCCATTGCAACGGCTGAGGCCCGCACCCGCGAATTCGTCCGCCACAGCGCCGACCTCCCGCAGTTCACCCGAAGTCTCCACCCGACCCCACCGAGACGCAGGCCGTCCACCGCTACACCGACAGCCTGCACCTGCGCATGCGGGCCGGCCACCACTGGGGCCTCACCGTGTGCGACCGCTACCGCCGACCCGACACCTCCCACGACCCCAACCGACCCCGCACCCAGGGCCGGCCGGTGAACACCCCCACGCCCATACACCCGGCCGGCGGATCCCTGCCCCTGCTCGGACACGAACTCCACCTGCTTCGCGGCCTCCCGACCCCCGGGCGCCGCGGTCACCGTGGGGACGAACCTTCGCGTTCGGCCACACCCGACCGGCGTCGAGGAGACAACCGGGCGAGGCCCCACGGCGGTGCCGACGCGAGGGCGCCACATCTCCCGGGGAGCACCCGCCCCGTTCGCCTGTCGCCTGGGTTGGGTATCGAGTCGATCCGAGTGGGTACTCGGGGCTGACGACGCAGCCCATCCGGGAGGAGCCCCCACATGTCAGGCCCGTCGCGACGACAGCCTTCCCTACCGGCGACGCCTCGGATCTCCCAAGGGGCGCGGCGAAGGCGCTCGGCGAAGCCGTGCGGCGACGGCTCCGACGCCGCGCGCCTGCTTCGCATCTACCTGGGTGACCACTTCGCCGGCTCGATCGGCGGGGAGAACCTCGCCCGCCGCATCGCGCGCAACCACAGGGGCGGGGTACACGGGCCCACCCTGTCCGCCATCGCGGACGAGGTGGCCCGCGATCGCCGGTCGCTCAAGCGGATCATGAGCGACCTGGAAATCGCGCCACCACCGGCGAAGGCCGCTCTTGCCTGGATCATGGAACGAGTGGGCAGACTGAAACCCAACGGCCGGCTGATGAGCCGTTCACCGCTGAGCAGCGTCGTCGAACTCGAGACCATGCGCATGGGAGTCGAGGGCAAGGCGATGTGCTGGCGGAGTCTGCGGGCCGTGGCCGACGGCGACCGGCGGCTGTCCGCACAGGAGTTGGACGAACTCCTGGTCCGCGCCGAAGCGCAGTCCGATCGTCTCGAGGACACACGGACCAGGATCGCCGAGGCAACCTTCAGCCGACCTTGACGACGCCGGGTCGCGCCCATCGGGGCCCGTCCAAGTCGTGAGGCGCGACTCCGACGCAGCGCGCGGGCCATGGTCGGGGGCTGGGCACGCAGTGCTTCCGGGAACCGCCGAACAGGCCGTGGGGCGTCGGCATCGGGACACGCGACGACCTCGGACCGGATCGAGTGCCGCTGGCGGGCAAAGCGGTGCGTGGCAGGTCCTCGCCGCCACCCGAACGGCGGATGGCGACGCTGTCCGGACACGTCGTGTCGCCGTGGCGGACATCCGCACAGGGCACGCGCGGGCGGCGGGCCCGGCGGGAATCGCACGCCGCCCCGTGGAGCCCGGGAGATCACGCCCGTGACCTCCTCGTACTCCAACGTCCCGCGAACGGCGACGGTGGCTGCGGAGCGCGCCTGCTCGACTTGCTCACCACACCGTCGAGCGTCGGGCGGCACGCCGCGGGCCGGCACGTGCGCGGCCACATCCGGCACCGAATCCGTCCACCTTCCGCAGCGGGCCCGGCCGGAATCGGCGGGCCGGGGTGCGCGGGTCCCAGCGCGGCGGATGTGGGACGACGCGGTGTGCCACGCGGTCCAAGCTCCCGCAAGGGGGTGATTCCGGAACGTCCGGGGGAGGACATGCGCAAACCATGTTGTTGCGATGTGCCGTGCGCTGCCCCGGGGTTTCGTTTCCGCAACGCGCTCGCCTCCGGCACCGACCCACCACCCACCTTCGGATTCCCGCGAGTTCGTCGGGGCAGGAGCGGAAGGCACGCGCGGGCGCTCCCCGCACGCCCGGCACGTCGGGGGCCGCCCACACGAACGTGCCGTCTCCCCGGGCCCGTCCGCTTCGACCGGAGGAACCACGTTGCCCAGGGACCCGACCCTCGCCACGCAGACCCTCCTGTCCGTCGACACGTTCCTGGCCGGCGGATCCGCCCTGCTGATCCTCGGCGGGGACATCGACGTCGACACCGCACCCGTGCTGCGACGCGCCGTCGACCACTGCCTCGGCCGGCACTGCAGCAGTGTCCACGTGGACCTGTACGCCATCGACTTCTGCGACTGCGCGGGACTCGGCACGTTCGTGTGGGCTCGCCGCCGCGCCGGGCGGTCGAACGCCGCGATCCTGTTCCATCACGCACCCCCCTCGTCCGCGCCCTGGCGGCCGCCACCGGGGCCGTCGACGTGCTGCTCCCGTAACCGGAACCGACAGCCGGACGCCGCAGGCACCGCGCGGACGAGCCCGCCCCTTCGGCTGCACCCGACCGGCACCCAGGAATGAGCCGGCGAGGCGCCCGTGCACTGCCGACGACAGGGCCCACCCCGTCGCGCCCGAGATCCCGCCCGAGCACCCGACGACACCCGCGACCTGCTCCGCCGGCCTCGCAGGTGGCGGTCCTGACGGTGTATGGCGCTCGCGCAGACGGGTACCCGCGTCGCGACCCGGACCGAGAGCCGGGCGACTCGCCCCAGGAGGCCACCCGGATGGACCCGCAGAACCAGGACGTCACCCACCGACGCTCCGACACCCCGCACGACGCCAAGGACGCCCAACTGGAGCAGTACCGCGTGCACCCCGCGGCCAAGCACCTGACCACGAATCAGGGCGTCCGCGTGGACGACGACGACAACTCGCTACGGGCCGGGGTCCGCGGCCCCACGCTCCTCGAGGACTTCCACTTCCGCGAGAAGATCACGCACTTCGACCACGAGCGCATCCCCGAGCGCGTCGTGCACGCGCGAGGCGCGGGCGCGTACGGGTTCTTCGAGGCGTACGAGTCGATGGCGGACGTCACCTGCGCCGCATTCCTTGCCGAACCCGGCCTGCGTACACCGGTGTTCGCCCGTTTCTCCACCGTCGCCGGCTCACGCGGATCGGCCGACACCGTACGCGACGTACGCGGATTCGCGGTGAAGTTCTACACGGGAGAGGGAAACTTCGACCTCGTCGGCAACAACATGCCGGTGTTCTTCATCCAGGACGGGGTGAAGTTCCCCGACTTCGTGCACGCCGTCAAACCCGAGCCGCACAACGAGATCCCCCAGGCCCAGTCCGCGCACGACACGCTGTGGGACTTCGTCCGCAACCAGCCCGAGACCACGCACATGATGATGTGGCTCATGTCCGACCGCGCCATCCCGCGCAGCTACCGGATGATGCAGGGCTTCGGCGTCCACACGTTCCGGTTCGTCGACGCCGCCGGCCGCGGCACGTTCGTGAAGTTCCACTGGAAGCCCAGACTCGGCGTGCACTCCCTCGTCTGGGACGAGACACAGAAAATCGGCGGTCTGGACCCGGACTTCAACCGCCGGGACCTGTGGGAGGCCATCGACAACGGCGATGCCCCCGAATGGGAACTCGGCGTGCAACTCGTGGCCCAGGACGACGAACACGCCTTCGACTTCGACCTGCTCGACGCCACGAAACTCATCCCGGAGGAACTGGTCCCGGTGCGTCCGGTCGGGCGCCTGGTCCTGAACCGCAACCCGGACAACTTCTTCGCCGAGACCGAACAGGTGGCCTTCCACACCGCCCACGTCGTCCCCGGCATCGACTTCACCAACGACCCGCTGCTCCAGGCCCGATTGTTCTCCTACCTCGACACCCAGCTCATCAGGCTCGGCGGCCCCAACTTCGCGCAGATCCCGATCAACCGCCCCGTCGCCGACGTGCACAACAACCAGCGCGACGGCCACCATCAGATGCGCCTGGATCGTGGCCGCAGCAGCTACAGCAAGAACACGCTCGGCCGGGGCTGCCCGATCGTCGCCGGCCCGGACCACGGCGGCTACGAGCACCACCAGGAACGGGTCGACGGCGCCAAGATCAAACAACGCAGTCCCAGCTTCGACGACCACTTCGGTCAGGCGGCGCTGTTCTGGCACAGCATGGCCGACTGGGAACGCGACCACATCGTCGCCGCCTTCCGCTTCGAACTCGGCAAGTGCGACACCCACGACATCCGCGAGGACGTCGTCGCGCTGCTCGCCAACGTGGACACCGACCTCGCACGCCGCGTCGGAGCCGGCCTGGGCATCACCCCGCCGACCCGCACACCGGCACCCGTCGGCGAGCCGTCCCCGGCACTGAGCATCGCCAACAACCCGGGCGAAGGAGGCATCCACACGCGCAGGATCGCGATCCTGGCCGCCGACGGCGTCGGCGGCGACCACGTACGCGCCGTCGCGGCCCGCCTGACCGAACACGGGGCGACCTGCGAGGTGGTGGGCCCGCGCCAGGGTCCCCTACGCGCGTCCGACGACGAGGAGATCGAGGCGCCGCGCTCGCTGCTGACGATGGGATCGCCGTTGTACGACGCGGTGTACGTTCCCGGAGGCGCCGAGTCGGTCCAGGCGCTGCGGGGCGACGCCGACGCCCGGGAATTCCTCGTCCAGGCGTATCGCCACGGCAAGGCGATCGGCGCCACGGGAGAGGCAGGCGCCCTCCTGGAACACTGCGCCGTGCCTACCGACGCGCCCGGCGTCGTCGTCGACGCGGACGCCTCCGCCGCTTTCGTCGACGCGTTCACCACGGCCATCGCCGCCCACCGCCACTACGACCGCACCTGACGAACCCTGCGACCGCCGACGCCTGCGGTCGAGTCCCGACG
>NZ_JBHZAV010000173.1:0-19058 GCF_042754445.1 Embleya sp. NPDC059213 | reverse complement strand
GTGTGCGTGCACCCGGACAAGGTCCGGTTGCCGATCGGCCGCTGGGGCTCCGAAGGCCGACTCCCCGACCTGACCGCGTGGCGGGCCCCCGAACCCGCCCCGCCGGCCGCACCCGATCCGGCCGCCCTCGGCCCGGCCGAGCCGTCGCAGGGCGCGCGGGTACGGCGCCTGCTCCACGACTCACGCCCCAGGGTGCCGAAGTCGCGCCCCGCCGAGCGGCGTCCGCCGGCACGGCCCGCCGCAGCGATATCGGACCTGGTGTTGCCGGACGTCCCACCCGACCCCAGCCGGCTCGCGCACTGGGCTCGGGACGTGCTGGACGCGGCGGAACCGGACCGGTTCGCCGACGTCCTGGCGGCGGTCGAACACGCGGCCACCGAGGTACACCCACCCGAAACGGTGATCGTCGCCCTGCGCGACGCGATGTCGTAGCCCGCCGCGAGGTGTGCCGCAGGCGAGCGGGCCGGGGCGCCTCGCCTGGCCTCAACCCTCCGTCGCCGTCGGCCGGTTCAGCCGACTCGGCGCAGGGCTCGGCCCATGTGCAGGAATTCGGCCTGCTTGCCCGCGCCGAGGAAGACGTACGACGGGTGTCGGCCGCCCTGGGGTTCGGCGGCGATCAGGGTCCGCGCGTCCAGCGGCACGACACGGCTGGTGACCGCCTCGTCGCCGACCAGTTCGGCGATCGGCCCGATGCAGCGCGTGGTGAAGGTCAGACCGTCCTCGGTGTCGGCGACGTCGATCTGCGCGGACGCCGACGCATAGCGGCCGACCACGTAGTCGGCGTCGATCGCCACCGGTTCGGCGGGCGGCGTGGGCAGTTCCCGGACCTCGACGCCGCCGAGGGTGGTGAGCAGTTCGCGGACCAGGTCGAAGACGCCGTACAGGGCACCGCCGTTGGTCAGCACCGCGACCGAGAACTCGCGCGAGGGCACCACGCGCAACATCGCGCCGTGACCGATCGTGCCGCCGTCGTGGCCGATGACGGGCTCGCCGGGCCAGTCGTACAGGTTCCAGCCCAGGCCCCACGACCTGCCGAGCCGGCCGTCCCCGATGATCTCGACCTGCGGTTCGCACATCGCTCGCGCGGACTCCTCCGACAACAGGCGCGTGCCGTTCGGCAGCAGCCCCCGGCGGATGTGTGCGTCGGCGAACACCAGCAGTTCCCGCGCGCTCGTCGCCAACATGCCCCCCGAGGGGCCGCCGGCGCGGGACATGTGGTGGACGGGCGCCTTGACCGGCGTGCCGTCCGGTCCGCCCAGGTGGCCGATGGCCGTGCGGTGCAGAATCGACTCGCTCGCGTCGTTGGCCACCTCGGTGATGCCGAGCGGCGTGAACACCCGTTCGCGCAGGGCCGCTTCCCAGGTGCGCCCGGTCAACACCTCGACCAGGCGGCCGAGCAGATCGAATCCGCTGTTGCAGTAGGAGAACGTCTCGCCCGGTGCGAAGAGGTGCGTGCCGGCGGTCGCCAGGCTCGCCTCCAGGCGCGCCAACGCGTCGTGCCCGGGCCCGTGGTCGTCGTACAGCTCGCCCTCGAAGCCTCCGGTGTGACACAGCAGGTGACGTACCGTCACCCGAGCGGCCGCGTCCTCGTCGACGAGCCGGAAGTCGGGGAGGTAGGTGCGGATCGGCACATCCAGGTCGATCAGGCCCTCGTCCACGAGCTGCATCACCAGGGTCGTGGTCCACACCTTGGTGATCGAGCCGACCTGGAACAGCGAGTCGGTCGTCGCGGGGTAGCCGGTCTCGACGTCGAGCACGCCCACCGCCGCGGCCACGGTGCGATCGCCCACCCGAACCGCGATGCTCGCGCCGGGCATGCCCGCCTTCTCGGCCAGCTCGGCCAGCCGGGCCCCGAGGTATTCGGGCGTCGGCAGGGACGCCGTCGTCCGCGACAGATCCGGGCGACCGGACGACGGTGTGGCGGCCGGGGGCGTGGCGGATCGTGCCATGGGCGAGCACCTCCTGGATGGGCGGCGGGAGCGCCGCGGTGAGCGCTCACGGTAGGCAGCGCGCGCAAACCCCGGCTCGTCGCCGACGACGAAGAACCGACGGCGAACCTGTGCGAATCGCCAACGCCGAAACGGGGTGATCCGGGTGATGCTCGGCGGGGCGTCCCGCGCCCCCGCGAACCGGCCGAGCAGGGCAACGAACGGGAGAACCCGATGGACGTATACATCTCGATCGACATGGAAGGCATCGCGGGCATCGCCACCATCGACCAGATCGTGCGCGGGGGCGGCGGCTATCGCAACGCACAGGAGATGATGACCGGCGAGGCGAACGCGGCCATCGAGGGAGCGTTCGCGGCGGGTGCGGAGCATGTCCTGATCAACGACAGTCACGGCACGATGGACAACCTGCTCGCGCGCGACCTGGACCCGCGGGCCCGGGTGATCCAGGGCAGCCCCAAGGCCCAGTGCATGGCGAGCGGCCTCGGCACGAACCACGGGGTGGCGCTGTTCATCGGCTACCACGCGGCGGCCGGCGCACCGGGCGTGCTCGCGCACACCTTCTCGTCCGACTTCGGCGCGGTGCGACTGAACAACCGACCCGTGACCGAGGCCGAGGTCAACGGCCTGCTCGCGGCCCAGCACGGCGTGCCGATCGGCCTGGTGACCGGCGACAACGAGGTCTGTGCGGCAACGGCCGCGGCGTTCCCGGGCGTGCTCACCGTCCCGGTCAAGACCGCCGAGGGCGTGCACGCGGCGAACAGCGTGCATCCGTCCACCGCCCAGGACCTGATCCGGGCCGGCGCGGCGGCGGCCGTGGAGAAGGCGGCGACCGTGGAGCCGTTGGAGCTGCCGGAGAAGTTCGTCTTCGAGGTCGGCTTCCAGATCCCGCTGGCCGCCGAGCTCGCCGCGGCCACGCCGGGCGCCGAGCGGGTGGACCAGCTCACCGTCCGCTGCGAGGCGCCCGACCCGAACGGCGTGATCGACCTGGTCACCATCTGGGCCACCATCGCCGCCCACTCCGCCCGCTCCCGACTGCCGATGCTGGCCGTCCGCTAGGCCCTGTCCGGCCCCGGGGAGCTCATCCCACGGGCGTCCGGGTACCCGGGACACCGAGCAGCGCGAGTCGTTCGGCGTCCCGGGTGCGGGGTCGGCTGTGTAGACCGGAATGCGCGGGTCGCGGTCCGGCGTCGGTTCGCCCATCCGCGGATGGTCGACGGTCTTGCGCGCTGCCTCCGGCCGGGCCACTGCCCGCGGAGTCCCACGGCTCGGCGAACCGGACACTGTTCGCGCACAGTTCGGTGACCAGCCGACGGTCGGCCGGGTACCGATTCGCCGCAGCCCGCAACCGGGCGACCCGGGTGCGCTCCAAGTCGCGCTCGGCCTGTGCGGTTTGCCGGAAGCGACTGCCGGAGCCGAGTAATCGCCGCCACGTCGCGGGGCAGGCGCGGGTGGTCAGTCCATGCGCGGGTGCCCGCGTCCGGGAAGTCGGGAGGTGCCCGTGACGGACATGACCAGCGAGTACAGCGTGGTGTTGGCGGCGAGGAACATGCGGTTGAGCTTGGGGCCGCCGAAGGTGATGTTGGCGACCGGTTCGGGGGTGCGGATGCGGCCGATGAGGGTGCCGTCGGGGTCGTAGCAGTGCACGCCGTCGGCCATCGCGGCGACCCACAGGCGGCCCCCGTCGTCGAAGCGGATGTTGTCGAACCGGCCTTCGCCCGGCCGACATTCGACGAAGACGGCGCCCTCGGACAGGGTCCCGTCCGCGCGCACGTCGAAGACCCGAACGTGGTTGGCCCGAGTGTCCGAGACGTAGAGCCGCTGCTCGTCCGGGGACAACACCAGCCCGTTCGGCCCGGCGAACCCGTCGGCCACCAGGCGCACTTCGGCGCTCACCGGGTCGATGCGATAGACGTTGGTCGCTCCGATCTCGCTCTTCGCGCGGTACCCCTCGTAGTCGCTGGTGATGCCGAAGTCGGGGTCGGAGAAGTAGATCGAGCCGTCCGAGTGCACCACGGCGTCGTTGGGACTGTTCAGCCGCTTGCCACCGAAGCGATCGGCCAACACCGTTACGGAGCCGTCGTGTTCGGTGCGGGTGACCCGGCGGTTGCCCTGTTCGCAGGTGACCAGGCGGCCCTGCCCGTCGAGGGTGTTGCCGTTGGGATGCCCGGCCGGCGAGCGGAAGACGCCGACGACGCCGGTGCTCTCGTCCCAGCGCAACATGCGGTCGTTGGGGATGTCGCTCCAGATCAGGAAGCGGCCCGCCGGGAAGTAGAGCGGTCCCTCCGACCAACGACCGCCGGCGTGCAGGGTCTCCAGCCGATCGTCGCCGAAGACGCAGCGCTGCGTCCGGAAACGTTCGTCGATCACGTCGTAGATCGGGATGCGGGTGTCGGACATCGTCTCGCAACTCCTTGCAGTCACCGAACAGCATCTTGGTTCTCTGCATGAATACAGAATATGATTCGGTGACGTCAAGGCCCGATGCAACTCGCACAAGGTGGCTCGCTACCATCGAGCCGCCGCGATCGGCACGCTCGGCGCGACTACGGAGGAGCAGGGCACACCCCATGGACGACATCGATCGGGACCTGCTCGCCCTGCTCCAGCACGACGCCGGCCGCACCTACGCCGAACTCGGCCGGGAGGTGGGACTGTCCGCCGGCGCCGCACACGAACGGGTGCGCAAGCTGCGGGCGAGCGGCGTCATCCGCCGTACCGCCGTCGACGTGGACCCGGCGGCGGTGGGGCTGGACGTACTGGCCTTCGTCACCGTCGACTCGGTGGCCTGGATGGGCGACTCCGGGCCGGCCTTCGCCGCCGTCGCCGAGATCCAGGAGGCGCATGTGATCGCCGGAACGGCCTCGGTGCTGCTCAAGGTCCGCACCGCCTCGACCGAGGCGATGCAGGACGTGCTGCGCCGCATCCACGCGATCGACGGGGTGAGCAGCACCCAGGCGACCATCGTGCTGGAAACCTTCTTCGAACGCACCGTCCCCACCGGCGGCACGACCGACTGAACCGGCCGCCGGCGACCGGCCGCGGCGGCCCGGCGCCGGTGTGTCGTCGCGGTTCGCGACGATGCCGTGCCCCACCGCGTACGCCCGGCGCACAGTGCGGTCACCGACGAAATCCCGGCCCCGGCACGGTCCTTCCCGGAGACCGTTCCGAGCACGCCCGGCAGCGACACGTTTGGTCGAGCGTCCGGTCCGGGCGCCCTCCTCGCCCCCGCGCCTCGGTCGCACATCCGTGCGCTCTGCCGGGTCCGGACACACGCCAGAAGCATGAGCGGACACTCCCGCAGGCGACCTCGCCCGCACCGCCAGGAGGCACCGCGATGACCACGAAAGCCACCGGAGGAGACCCCTCCTCGCCCCGGTCGAAACCCGACTCCGCCGGCATCCCCCACCAGGTCGGCAGCGATCGACCGACCGGTCCGACCGCCGCCGAACAGCGCGCGACCGACCCGACCGCCGCCGAACCCGCGGACCAGGAACCGCGGTTCGCGCCACCCGGACGCGACACCGAGGAGGCGCTGACCAGGATCACCACCCGGGCGATGGCGGCCCGCCTGCCCCGACTGATCAGGCGCGCGATGCGCCTGGCCTGGCGGGCCGATCCGGGCGCGCTGGTCGCGCTGCTGGTGTGCCAGGTCCTCGCCGGACTCCTGGAGGCCGGCGGCCTGCTCGCGACGACGGGCACGATCACCGCCCTGATCTCCGCCGGCGACGTGGCCGACCGCCTGCGCGAGGCGCTGCCCTCGATCGTCCTGCTCGCCTCCGCGGTCGGCCTGCGCGCCGTACTGGGCATCGCCGTCGTCGGCCTGTCCGCGCGGGTCACCCCTCGCCTGGCCCGCGAATCCGAATGGCTGCTCCTCCAGGCCGCCTCCCGCGCCGAGTTGGCCGCCTACAACCATCCCGGCTACCAGGACCGGTGGGACGCGGCGGATCGCGGTCTACAGTCGATGCGCGGCCTGATGCCGCAGTCCCAGGACGTGCTCGCCGCCTGCGCGTCCCTGATCGCCGCCGCGTCCGTGCTCACCATCCTGCATCCGGTACTGCTCCCGTTGCTCCTGCTCGGCGCGCTCCCGCGCGGAGTCGCCGCGGTACGCGGGGCCAGGGTCGAGTACCTGACCACCCTGCGCACCCAGGACGAGCGCCGGCTGCTCAACATGCTGCGCTGGCACATCTCCGACCAACGCTGGGCCGACCAGGTGCGCGCCTGCACGATGGCGCCGTACCTGCTGAACCGATACTCGATCGCCGCCGAGCGCGTGCAACGCGTCACCCAGGCCGGTGCCTGGACCACCGCGAAGATCGGTCTGGTCGGCGCCGCCATGGGCGGCCTGGCCGCGAGCCTGGTCTGGGCCACCCTGGCCTACCTGCTCTCCAGCGGCCGGATGTCGGTGGCCGCCGCCGGCACCGCCGTCATCGCGCTGCGCACCGTCGGCACCGCACTGGGCGGCCTGGTGATCTCGGGCAGCCGGCTGTACAGCGTCGGCCTCTACCTCGACGACTGGGCCCGCTTCCTCGACGAAGCCGGCGGCCACGGCATGAAGCGGGGCACCCTCGCCCCAAAGTCGCCGGTCGTCGTACGCGCGGAGAACGTCACCTACCACTATCCGGGCAAGGCGACCGCCGCCGTGGCCGGCGTCGACCTGGAGGTGCGCAGGGGCCGGATCCTGGCCCTGGTCGGCGAGAACGGCTCCGGCAAGTCCACCCTCTCCCGGCTCCTGTGCGGCCTCTACCTGTCGCACGAGGGCCGGGTGAGCTGGGACGGGACCGACGTCGCGGAGCTGGACCCGCACGCCGCCTGGGCCCATCTCGGCTACGTGCCCCAGGAGATCGCCCGTTGGCCGCTGTCCGCCCGGCTGAACATCAACCTCGGGCAACCTCGCGCCGACGACGCCGACGCGCTCGATCGGGCGGCGGCGGCCTCCGGGGCGGACGACGTCATCGCCGGCCTCCCGCGCGGCCTCGCCACGTTGCTGGCCCGGGAGTGGTGGGGCGGCATCGACCCGTCCGTGGGGCAGTGGCAGCGCTTCGGCATCGCCCGCGCCCTGTACGCGGAACCGGGCCTGATCTGTCTGGACGAACCCACCTCCGCCCTCGACCCCCGAGCCGAACATCGCATCTTCGCCGGGCTGCGCGACATCGCCCGGGGCAGCGCCGTGGTCCTGGTCACCCACCGCCTGGCCAACGTGGCGGTGGCCGACGAGATCGTGGTGATGGAGTCGGGCCGGGTGGTGCAGCGCGGCACGTTCGAGGAACTCCTCGCCGATGCCGACGGGTTGTTCGCCGAGCTGTGGCGCCTGCAACAGGACCGCGGCACCGATGTGGACCCGCAACCGTGAACGAACCAGGCCACCCGTCGCCGCCCACCCCTCCACCCCTCCACCCGCTCCGCAGGCGGACCGGCACCGGGGCGGGAGCCGGGGCCGGGGCCGGGGCCGGGGCCGGGGCCGGGGCCGGGGCCGGCAACACGCAACCCCTGCCCGACGACGACGAGGAAGGCCCGTTGTGGAGATCGGAACGAAGGTCGAGGCGGTCCGGGACCTCGGCGGGACGCTCGCCCAGTCGATTCCCGCGGGTGCCCGGGGTGTGGTCGTCGGCCGTCGGTTCGACGGACGCCTCGACGTGGCCTTCACTCTTCCGGGCCTGCTGGGCGGTACCCGCTCGGTCGAGGTAGCGGTGACCGACTCCGACGTGGCCACCCTCTGAACCCACCCGTCGATCGCCGGTCGGCACCGCGCCCCGCCCCGTGAGCGGCGCCGACCGGCCGAGCCGGGTCAGTGCGATTCGGCCAGGTCCTCCGCCGATCGCCGCACGGCCGCCGCCTCGTCGACGCGGCCCGCCTCCTCGTAGCGGTCGGCCAGTGCCTTCGCCACCTCGATCAGCGTGTCCGGTTCGACGTGGCCCAGTTCCAGGGCGGTCCCCAGGGCGCGGACCGTGAACTCCAACACGTCCACCAGCGCCGCCGGATCCCGGCCGCCGGCCACCGCCGACGTGTAGGCCGCGTAGCCGAGAACGCCGAATCGCACGTGCGCGGCCCCGTTCCCGGGCTCGTCCACGCATAGCCGTCTCAGCACCTCGACGGCGGCACTCAGGCAGCGGAAGGCCATCGTGTGCCTGCCGAACGCGGTGAAGGCCGCGGCGCAGTCCTCGAAGGCGGTCGCGGTGGCGAACGCGTCCAGGACCGGCCAGTCGTCGCTGAGCAACTCGTATGCGGTGGACGCGCGGACCAGGGCACGGCGCTCCTTGCCCTCGGCGGCCAGTTCGCGGGCCCGGCGGGCGAGGGCGCGGCCTCCGTTCCTGGGGCCGAGGTCGGCCGATCGTCGACCAAAGAGCATGGACATCCTCCGGTTCGTGCAGTGCGCGGGTCGACTCCGCACGGAGCCCACGAGGTTCCGACGCGCCGAACCCGCCGCCCGTTCCCCGCCCGGCCGGCCCGCCCCCGCCGGCCGCGCCCGCCCGACGGGGCGAACCCGCCTGTCGGATCGCCGAGTTCACGGCGGACACCCACGCGTGTACGGACCTCGGCGGGCCCGCGTCACCAAGAATTCATGCCGTGCGGGGTCCCGGAGGACCGGGCGGCTCGGGCACGCTGGGCGCGCCGATCCGCGCCCGGGTCCGGGCCGGATGCCGCCACCACCCTCGGGAGGCCCCGTCATGACCACCGCGACCGCACTGCGCCGTGCCGCAACCACCATATGCATAGCCGGACTTGCCCTCGCCGCGAGCGCCGCCGCGACCATCCCCGCGCAGGCCGCGCTGCCCACGCCGATATCCGCGGCGACCGCCCGCTCCCACCTGGCCGGCATGACCGCGACCGCCGAGACGCACGGCGACAGCTACGACCGCGACCTGTTCCCGACCTGGATCACCATCTCCGGGACCTGCGACACCCGCGAATGGATCCTCAAGCGCGACGGTAGCGGCGTGACCACCAACAGCGCGTGTACCGCGACCTCCGGTACCTGGACCAGCGCCTACGACAACGTGGTCACCACCAACCCGTCGACGTTCGACATCGACCACGTGGTACCGCTGTCCGAAGCCTGGGCGTCCGGCGCGTGGGCCTGGACCACGACCCGACGGCGCGCCTTCGCCAACGACGTGACCGCCCCGCAACTCATCGCCGTCTCGGCCTCGTCCAACCGCTCGAAGGGCGACAAGGACCCCGCCGAGTGGCTCCCGCAGACGTCCTACCGCTGCACCTACGCCCGAGCCTGGGTCCAGGTCAAGCACGACTACGCGCTCACCGTCGACGCCGGCGAGAAGAGCGCCCTCACCACCATCCTGAACGCCTGCTGACCCGACCCACCACGGGCCGTCACCCCGGCCGACGGCCCACCCGGCACGCCTTTGCCCCGGTCAGAAGCCGTACACCGTCCGGGCCGTGCCGCCGAAGACGCGGTCACGCTCGGCCGTCGACAGGTCGGCGCAGGTGCGTGCGGCAAGCGAGAACACCTCGTCGTAGGACGCGGCGAGGGTGCAGACCGGCCAGTCCGAGCCGAACATCGTGCGTTGCGGACCGAAGGTCTCCAACGCGTGGCGCGCGTACGGAAGAACCTCGGCGACCGTCCATTCCCGCCAGTCGGCTTCGGTGACGACACCGGACAGTTTGACCGTGACATTGGGCAGCGCGGCGATGTCGCGGATCGCCGCGGCCCACGGCTCCCGGTCGCCGGTGCCGATCTCGGGCTTGCCGATGTGGTCGAGCACGAAGGACAGTTCCGGATGCGCCCGGGCCACCCGGACCGCGGCGGCCAGTTGCGGCGGCTTGACCAGGAGGTCGTACACCAGGCCCGCGCGGGTCAGCTCGGCCAGCGCGCGGGCCACGTCCGGGCGCAGCAGCCAGTCCGGGTCGGGCTCGTCCTGTACCAGGTGCCGGATCCCGACCAGGTGCTTCCCGCCCGGACCGGCACGCAGCGCGGCGATCGAATCGGCGGCGTCCCGGGCGGTCAGGTCGACCCAGCCGACCACCGCAGCGACCGGTGTGCCCGGATCGGCCGCGATCGCCAGCAGCTCGGCGCTCTCCGCGGTGTCGGCCACCGCCTGGACGGCGATGGTGGCCACCTGCCCGCGGTGCCCGACCGCCGCCGCGAGTTCGCCCGGCCCGAACCGACCGCGCAGCGGGTCCGCCCAGGCGCCGTCCATCCACCCGTACTCGCGCTCCGCCGTGTCCCACAGGTGATGATGCGCGTCCACAAGCGCCGAAACGGTCACGCCTGGATCTCCTGTACCTGAGAGATAGTCATCGGATCATTGGGTTGCCTAGAGTGCGAGTCGCCGGAGAAACGGCAACAACCCTCAAGAATTGACCCGATCACTGAAGCGCGGTGGCCGACCCACTGTCAAGGCTCGGCACCACCCCCATCACCCATCACCCATCCAGGAGTTCATCCCATGCGCGTAGCCCTGCACACCCGACTCGCCCCGGGCCGCGAGGAAGAGTACGAACAGGCCCACCGCGAGGTGCCGGCCGAATTGACCGCCGCCATCCGAGCGGCCGGTGTGCACGAGTGGAACATCTGGCGCAGCGGCCTGGACCTGTTCCACGTGCTCGACTGCGACGACTACGGCGCCCTGCTCGACTCCCTCGCCGACCTGCCGGTCAACATCCGATGGCAGGCCCGCATGGGCGAGTTGACCCAGGTGTCGCACGACTACTCGGCCGACGGCAAGGAGGCGACCCTGCCGCTGATCTGGAGTCTGTGATCTCCGTACGGACGGCAACGCACCGGAGACAAAGAGCCGATGTATGCGTTGCCGTCCGTACTGAAACAACAACTCGCCTCACGACCCCAAATCACCTATTTCGCTACCAATACCGCATCAAGGAGCCGCATCGGAACCGAGATTGCTCGCGAAACGGGACCCGAGGTATCGAGTCGGCCGCAGCACTCCGTAACCCTTGTGCGGCCAGAGATCGGATGTATAAGCTCCAGCTCGGCACGGGATCGCCTGGAGGGTGACCCAAACCCTCACATCCCTCCACGGCCGCCCCGAAAGGTGCCCCCGCGCGGCTCGATCACGGGGTCGATCCGAGCCGCGAGTCGACCGACAACTTACGGAGAACCATGAAGAGCTCAGGGATACGACGGCTCGCCGGCACGGTGGCGGGTGTCGCGGCGTTCGCGTTGGTGGCCTCGGCTTGCGGCAACGACGGTGCGTCCTCCTCGACCGACGGCAAGGTCACCCTCAAGTACTCGACGTGGTTCCCGACCGACGCGACGCTCCGCAAGACGATCGCCGCGTTCGAGACCGCGAACCCGAACATCAAGGTCGACCTCCAGCTCAGCACCAACTCCGACTACCAGAAGAAGCTTCCGCTGGCCCTGAACAGCGGTCAGAAGCTCGACCTGGTCGGCGTGCAGACCTCGGCGATGGCCGAGCAGTTGCACGCCAAGCTGACCCCGATCGCCGACCTGGGCATCGGCGACGACGTGCTGAATCAACTCGCGCCCAAGGCCCTCGACCAGAGCCGCAAGCTGGTCAAGGACGGCAAGCTCTACTTCATCCCGATGGGCCGACTCGGCTCGGCCGCCATGTTCTACAACAAGGACCTGCTCGACCGGGCCGGCGTGACCACCGTGCCCAAGACGATGGCCGAGCTCAAGGACGCGGTCACCAAGGTCAAGGCGACCGCGCCGGACAGCATCCCGGTCGTGATGGCCGGCGACTCGTGGTTCCAGGACGAGGTCGCGCTCACCGTGGCCGGGCAAACCACACCCACGCTGTTCAACGACATCCGCTACGGCAAGGGTCGCTGGGACAACGAGGCGTACGTCGGTGCCCTGCGCGACTACGCGGGCCTGTACAAGGACGGCACGCTCGGCAAGGACACCCTGGACCTGACCGGCACGCGCGCCACCGAGCTGTTCGCGTCCGGCAAGTCGGCCTTCTACCTGGGCGGTACCTGGGACGCGGGCATGCTCTCCCCGGGCTACCGCAGCGCCAACAAGATCGACATCAAGGACGTCGGCGCCGCCGCCCTGCCCGTGGTGAACCCGACCGCGACCCCCTCCCTGCGCGGCTTCATCGAGACCGGCCTGGCCGTCCCGAAGAACTCCAAGCACCCCAAGGAGGCGGCCGAGTTGCTCAAGTTCCTGACCGTCGGCGACGGCGTCTCCGTGTGGGGCGCGGATCTGGGGCTGTTCCCGAGCAAGAAGGACTTCGCCCTCGCTCCGGACATCCTGTCCACCGAGACCGCGAAGGCCGGGTACACCGCGCTGCAACAACTCGTGGACTCCTCCGTCGGCGAGCGCAACAACATGAGCGACTTCACCGTGGTCGCCGGCGACACCGTCAAGAAGGTCATCCAGGGCTCCGACCCCTCCTCCGAGGCGAAGAAGCTCCAGGAGGAGTTCACCAGCGGTCGCTACAGCAAGTAGGCGCCGACCGGCACGGCCGCCCGCATGCCCGCGGGTGGCCTCGACCCCACCTTCGGCAGGCAAGCCGCCCGCACCGCCCCCGATCGGCAAGGACGCCCATCATGACCACCACCGCCCCGGGCCCGGCCGGCACCGCGTCAGCCGGGGCCGGGCCGGCGGCCCCCCGCCGCCTGCCCGGCCTGCGCCGCGCAGGCAAAGCCGGTCGCGCACGCAAAGCCAAGAGGATCGACGGCCCGCAGCAGCGGGGCATGATGCGCACGGCGCTGCTGTTCCTGCTCCCGCTCCTCGCCTTCTATCTGGTGTTCTACGTCTTCGGCTTCGTGTTCCTGGCCCGCACCAGCCTCCAGCGCACCGATCTGTCCTTCATGGACCCGGAGTCGGTCGGCCTGGAGAACTACCGGCTGCTGTTCACCGACGACCGCTTCATCCGGGCGCTGCTGAACAACGTCGTGTTCGCCGCCGCCGCCGTCGCCGGCGCCCTGACCCTCGGCTTCTTCCTGGCCGTCGTGCTGAGCACCGGCATCCGCGGGCGCAAGGTCTTCTACGCGGTCTTCCTGGTGCCCTCGCTGATGCCCGTGGCGCTGATCGCCTCGGTGTTCGGCGGCATGATGGAAAGCCGCTACGGCACCCTCAACGAGACGTTGCGCAGCGCCCACCTGGACTTCCTGGCCGGCCACTGGCTGACCGAACCGGGCCTGGCCTACGCCGTGGTCATCGGCATCTTCGTCTACCTGGTCGGCCTGCCGATCATGTACTACACCGCCGACCTGAGCGCGCTGAACACCTCGCTCCTGGAGGCGGCCGTCCTGGACGGCGCGTCGTTCCCGCAGTTGTTGCGCACGATGTTGTTCCCGCTGATGCGCACCACCCACAAGACGGTGGTGATCTCGATCCTGCTGATGTCCTTCCGCGCCTTCGAGATCGTCTTCTTCTCGACCAAGGGCGGACCGGCCGGCGGCACCGAGATCTCCGGCACGTACGTGTACAACTACGCGACCTCGCCCGGTCCCCGAGTCGGCTACGCGTCGGCCGCCGCCGTGGTCGTCCTGCTGCTCGCGCTCCTGCTGTCCGCGATCCAGCTCCGTTTCAGCAAGAAGTCCGAGGAGTAGACCGTGGCCGAGACCAGCGACGCCATGCGCGTACTCACCGGTCGCAAGCGCGACCGCCGGATCCTCCAGGGCATGCTGCTGCTGATGGGCGCGATCTGGCTCTTCCCGATCTACGCGGCGATCAAGCGGTCGCTCGAAGGCGGCGGCACGGGCAACTACACCGCGCTGTTCACCGATCCGGTCGGCGACGTCACGATCTACGACACCTACCTGAACTCCTTCATCATCGCCGCGTTGCACGCCGCCATCGTGGTCGGCGTCGGCGCGCTCGCCGGATACGCCTTCTCCAAACTGCACTTCCGCGGCAAGGAGGCGCTGTACTACGGCATCGTGTTGTGCCTGGCCGTCCCGGGCACCGCGATCCTGGTGCCGCTGTACTACACGATCCGCGAGGTGGGTCTGTTCGACAATTACCTCGGCGTGGCGCTGCCCGAGGCCGCGCTGACCCTGCCGTTCGCGGTGCTGCTGCTGCGCAACTTCGGCGACAACATCCCCGATTCGCTGATCGAGGCGGCCCGGATGGACCGGGCCGGGCACTGGCAGGTGTTCCGTACGGTGTATCTGCCGCTGTGCCGGCCCGCACTGGTCAACCTCTCCATCCTGTGCGTGATGTGGTCGCTCCAGGACTTCCTGTTCCCGAGCCTGCTGTTCACCGACGAGAAGTACACGACCGCCGCGAAGGCGGTGCAGTCCTTCCAGCAGTACCTGGCCACCAGCCCGTCGGACATCGGCAAGTACAACGCCTCGCTGGTGCTGCTCGCCGTGCCCGCGCTGCTGCTCGTCGTCTTCGGTCTGCGCTTCATCACCGCGGGCCTGACCAGCGGCGGGGTCAAGGAATGACCGCGCCCGCCTCGACCGCCCACCACCCCTTCTGCACGTTGGAGCACTCATGGCCCAGGTGATGTTGGACCAGGTGTCCAAGACCTACCCGAACGGGCACGTCGCGGTGCACGGCATGGATCTGGACATCGCCGACGGCGAGTTCCTGGTCCTGGTCGGCCCCTCGGGCTGCGGCAAGTCCACCCTGCTGCGGATGATCGCGGGCCTGGAATCGATCACCGGCGGCGAGTTGCGGATCGGCGAGCGGGTCGTCAACGACGTGCACCCGGGCGACCGCGACATCGCGATGGTGTTCCAGAACTACGCGCTCTACCCGCACTACACGGTGGCCCGCAACATCGCCTACCCGCTGCGCCTGGCCAAGCGGCCCAAGGACGAGATCGACCGGCGGGTGCGCGAGGTCGCGGCGATGCTGGAACTGACCGACTACCTCGACCGCAAGCCCGGCCAACTCTCCGGCGGCCAGCGCCAGCGGGTCGCGATGGGCCGGGCGATCATCCGCGACGCCGCGCTGTTCCTGATGGACGAGCCGCTGTCGAACCTGGACGCCAAACTGCGCGTACAGATGCGCGGCGAGATCGCCCGCCTACAGCGCCGGGTCGGCACCACGATGGTCTACGTGACGCACGATCAGGTCGAGGCGATGACCATGGGCCACCGGGTCGCGGTGCTCAGGGAGGGCCGACTCCAGCAGATCGGCACGCCCGACGAGATCTACCGCGCCCCCGCGAACACCTTCGTCGCGTCGTTCATGGGCACGCCGCCGATGAACCTGGTCGACGCGCACCTGCGCGGTACGCGGACCGGCGCGAAGGCCGGTGCCGGGACCGGCGCCGAGGTGGCCCTCGGCGGCGTGGGCGTGCCGCTGCCCGAGAGCGTCCGGGGCCACGCCGACGGACCGGTCACCGTGGGCGTGCGGCCCGAGCACCTGCTCGACGCGTCGATCCTCGGCGACACCGCGACCCACGTGCGGATCCCGGCGATCGTCGAGTACGTCGAGGCCCTGGGCGCCGAGAAGAACGTCTATGTGACGCTCGGTTCGGCGCGCGGCGACGCGGCCTCGGCCGGTCCGCCGATCGCCTGCCGCTTCCCGGCGGAGAGCACCGTGTCGGCCGACGCGAAGGTCGAACTGGCCCTGGACCCCGCACGGATCCACCTGTTCGACGCCGCGTCCGGGGTTGCCCTGCGCTGACCGCGCCGCCCCACCCCGAACCCGCGACTGCCCGGCCGTACACCCGTACCGCCGGGCAGTCGTGTACGGCGCCGCCGCCTGGCCGCGGCGGCGCCGATCCATCAGCACCCTCCCGGCGACAAGCAAGGAGTCTTGACCGATGTTGAGACGATGGTGCACCATCCTGGCGACCACCGCGGCCATGTGCGCGCCGCTGGTGGTCGTCGCGCCCACCGCCCAGGCGGCGAGCGCCCCACGACCGGCCGAATCGGCGCCGGCCGCCGCACCGGGCGCCGTTCCGCAGGCGGGACAGGTCCCGCTGCCGGTCGACCAGAAGGCGGTCAAGGACAACGTCACGACCCTGATGGGCACGGCCGCCGAGCGCACACCCTCGATGTCCGTGTTCGCTCCCGACACCAGGAAGAACTTCTGGGTCGAGAACTTCAAGACCTCCGATGACTACCTCGCGTGGACGGTCACCGTGCCCAAGGGTGACGTGTACCGGATCACCGGGATGCTCAACGCGGCCCCGGGGCAGACGTTCCGGGTCGGCGTGCGGGGTTCGGCCGCGGCGACCGGCTTCGTGCAGCCGGGCGGCGGCTGGGCGCGCGTGGACGCGGGCAAGCTCACCCTGCCGTCCGGCACGTCCACGATCGTGCTCGACCGCACCGGGACGCTCGCCGGCGACGCACAGGTCAAGTCGCTCGAACTGGTCCGGGAGAAGGACCGCCCGGCGCGCGAGGCGCGGATCGCCGCCGCGCGGGCGAACACCTCCGACTTCGCGTCGGCGGGCTACGGCCTGATGTTCCAGTACGGCTCGTGGGGCTTCCCGGAGAACGGCGGGCCGGCCAAGTCGCTCGACCGCCAGGCCGCCGACTTCGACGTGCCGGCCTTCGTCAAGATGGTCAAGGGCACCGGCGCGGCCTACGTGATCTGGTCGTACAGCTGGTGGGGTTACCACGTCGACGGCCCCAACGCGGCGATCGACAAGATCGTCGGCAACGGCGACCTGACCGCCCGGCGCGACCTGATCGGCGAGATCGCCGACGCACTGCACGCCGAGGGCCTGGGCTTCACGCTCTACTACCACCTGGGCACCGAGGACGCCGCCTGGTGGCCCACGCAGAAGTTCCCGGACACCTTCTACACCACCGGCACCGGCGACCGCAGCACGCTGCTGACCAACTGGAAGCAGGTCGTCGCGGACATCGGCAACCGCTACGGCACCAGGCTCGACGGCTTCTTCTTCGACGACGGCCTGATCTACTACCCGGCCCCCTTCGAGGAGTTGGAGAAGATCGCGCGCACCGGCAACCCCCGGCGCATGGTCTCCTGGAACTCGTGGATCCTGCCGCGTTACACCGACTTCCAGGACACCTACTTCGCCGAAGAGGTGCACGGCGAAGCGGTCGACGGCAGCGCACCGGTCGGCGGCAACGGCATCTTCCGGTCCGGACCGCAAAAGGGCCTGCTCCAGCACGCGATGTTCCGGATGGAGGACGACTGGGGCATCCACCTGCGCGGCCAGAAGATCGGTGGCCCGAACTTCTCCGCCAAGCAGGCCGTGGACTGGGCGCTCGACGCCGCCTCGCGCAAGGTCCCGCTCAGCTTCAACCTGATGATGTACGAGGACGGCAAGGTCTCCGAGCAGTCGTTGTCGATCCTCAACGAGGTGCGTCAGGCCCTGCGCGGCAACGCCGAACGCATCGACCCCGAGCCGGTGAACCAGGACGACGCCGGCTTCGCGTGGGACGGCGCGTGGCAACACACGAGCAACACGTGGAGCGGTGATCTCGGCGACGACGTGCAGGCGTCGACCGCGAACGGCGGTTCGGTCACCTACACGTTCACCGGCACGGCCGCCGACGTGCTGGGCCCGCGCAACCTGCTGGGCGGCAAGTACGACGTCTACCTCGACGGCGCGCTCGTCCAGCGGCTGGACGGCTTCTCGTGGTGGCCCAAGCCGCAGTCCGTGTTGTACGCGGCGCGCCACCTCGCACCGGGCACGCACACGATCAAGCTGGTCAAGGTGTCCGGCGTGCGGCTCACCATCGACGGCGCCCGGATGGTCGAGGGCCCGGCGGCGCTCAACGACACCGATTCGGCCGTCGCCTACCAGGGCGCCTGGACCCACTCCGGCAATCGCGGCGCCGGCGACCACGGCGACGACGTCACCTGGAGCTCGACGAACGGCGACTCGGTCACGATCACCTTCACCGGCAGCGCCGTCGACGTACTGGCCCCGATGGGCGACGGCTACGCAACCGCCGACGTCACCCTGGACGGCGTCGCGGTCGGCACCGCCACCACCGACAACGGCGGCTCCTACGCGGCCCGCCAGAAGGTCTATTCGGCCCGATTCCCCGCCTCGGGCCCGCACACCGTGACCCTCACCAAGACCGGCGGCAGCTACCTCCAGTTCGACGCGGCCTACGTCACCAAGTAGCCCCACACGCGAGACGACGACACAACAGCCGTACGGCACACCGAAAAGGGCCCGTTTCCCCAGTGGGGAAACGGGCCCGTCGGCTCGCCCTGCCCCAGTGCGGGGCGAGTCGGTTCTCAGCCGGCGGCGGCGAGTTCGGCCCACAGGGCCGCCGGGACGTGCCACTCGCCCATCTCGGCCGCGTCGGTTGCCTCGGCCGGGGTGCGGGCGCCGACCAGGACGGTGGCGACCGCGGGGTGGGCGGCGGCGAAGCCGATCGCGGCGGCCCGGAGCGGGACGTCGTATCCGGCGCAGATCTCCTTCAGCCGCAGGGCCCGCGCGAGCAGGTCGGCGTCGGCCGGTGCGTAGTCGAAGTGCGCGCCCGGGCGTGGGTCGGCGAGCAACCCGCTGTTGTACACGCCACCCGCCAGCACCGAGACGCCGCGCTCGGCGCAGTGGTCGAGCAACGCCGCGCCGCCGCGATCGAGCAGGGTGTATCGGCCGGCGAGCAGCACGCAGTCCACATCGGTTTCGGCGACGAAACGATCGAGCATCGCGGACTGGTTCATCCCGACCCCGATCGCACCCACGACGCCCTGCTCGCGCAGTGCCACCAGCGCGGGTACCGCCTCGTGCGCGGCCTGTTCCCAGTGTTCGTCGGGGTCGTGCACAAGCGCGATGTCGATCCGGTCCAACCCCAGGCGTTCCAGGCTGGCTTCGAGGCTGCGCCGCACACCGTCCGCGGAGTAGTCGCGCACGCGTCGCCGGCGCGGCGTGTCGACGAACCCGTCCGCGGCGGTGGGCGCGCCCGGGTCGTCGACGAGCAGCCGGCCGACCTTGGTCGAGATCGTGTAGGCGTCGCGCGGACGCCCGCGCAGCGCGGCCCCGAGCCGGGTCTCGGCCAGGCCCACCCCGTAGTGCGGCGCGACGTCGAAGCAGCGGATCCCGGCGGCCCACGCCGCCTCGACGGTCGCGTGCGCCAGGGCGTCGCTCGTCGCGGTGTACAGGTTGCCGAACGCCGCCGCCCCGAGCCCGATCGAGCCGGCGACCACGTGCGTTGTGCCGATGCGGTTGGTGTCCACGAACGATGCTCCCTTTGCCTTGCTGAAGAACGACCGAGGAGTCGCGGGCGCCCACCCATCGGGCGCCGCCCACCACAACCGGCACC
>NZ_JBHZAV010000172.1:0-19205 GCF_042754445.1 Embleya sp. NPDC059213 | reverse complement strand
CTTCCTGCACATGACCCGCGCGCTCCCTCGGGTCACGGCCGGCGAATCGGGCACCGGCAACGGGCCGCAGGTCGCCGAGTGTCCCCCCGGAGGCGAGCGATGAGATGCCCCCCGCGCGCCGCCGCCACCGTGTTCGCACTGGGTCTGCTCGTCGCCGGCTGCGGAGGGGCCGCCACCGACAGCGGTGCCGGCGGTGCCGACACGGTCACCATCGCGATCCCGGGCGACCCCGGCAACATGAACCCGCTGACCACGCTGACCTCGTCCGCGGTGACGATGAACCGCTTCACCTACGACTCGTTGATCAAGGTCGACCCGGTGGACGGGCGGATCGTCCCCAGCGTCGCGGAGAAGTGGACCACCGACGCGACCTCGGCGACCTTCACGATCAGGCGTGACGTGAAGTGCGACAACGGTGTCGCACTGACCGCGTCCGACATCGCGGCCCAGTACGCGTACATCGTCGACCCGGCGAACAAGTCCCCCCTGAACGGCCTGATGGTGCCCCCCGGCGTGGTCGCCACCGCCGACGACGCGACCAACACCCTGACCCTGAAGGCCACGAACCCCAGCCCCTTCCTGGTCCGCGGCTCGGCGATGTTGCCCCTGGTGTGCCCCACCGGGCTGCGTGCGTCGCAGGGGCTCGACCACGCCTCCGACGGCACCGGCCCGTATCGACTGACCGAGGTGGCCGCGGGCGATCACTTCACCTTCACCAAACGGCCCGGCTACGCCTGGGGGCCGGACGGCATCGGCAACGATCACACGCCGGAGCGGGTGGTCTTCAAGGTCATCGGCAACGAGTCCACCAGGGCCAATCTCCTGCTCGGCGGCCAACTCGACATCACGCCCGTCTCGGGCAGCGACCGTTCCCGCCTGCTCGCGGCCGGGGTGAAGTATCAGGAAACGCGGGACCCGCTCGGGATGTTGACCTTCAACGAGGCCGCCGGTCGAGTCACCGCCGATCCGCAGGTGCGGCTGGCGCTGATCTCGGCGCTGAACCTCAAGCAGATCGGCGCGGTGGCCACCGGCGGCAAGGGTGTGGCGCCGCTGCGGCTGGGCGTCACGATGGGCCCGCCGTGTACGGAGGACGCGATCACCGGCAACATTCCCCCGTACGACCGGGCCAGGGCCGCCGAGACGTTGCGCGCGGCCGGCTGGAAGAAGGTCGGCGGCCACTGGAGCAAGGACGGCAGGCAACTGTCGGTCTCGCTGGTCAATCCCGGCAACACCTACGGAACCCAGATCGTCGCCGCGGTCGAGTTGATGGCCCAACAGTGGACCGACTTCGGGGTCAAGGTCAGCCTTCGACCGACCACCCCCTCGACCAACGCCACCGTCCTGTTCAGCGGCGCGTGGGAGGTCGCGTGGGCGCCGTTCTCGGTGACCACGCCCGACCAGGCCGTGCCGTTCCTGGGCGGTCCTCCGCCGCCCGAGGGCCTGAACTTCGGGTCGCTCGACAACCCCGAGTACAAGCGGCTCATGGCCCTTGCGATGGCCAAGCCCGACACCTCCGGCTGCCCAGAATGGACGGCAGCGGAGTCCGAGTTGATCAAACGTGTCGATGTGGTGACCTTTATGGACTCGATGACCCTGTTCTTTACCCGGGGCTTTACCTTCCAAGTCGACGGTAGTGGCCCGATTCCCACCACTTTGCACAAGGTCGGTGGCCGATGAGCACCGCAGCTATCGGCGGCCGGGTGATCGACTTCCGGCTCGGCCCCTGGGCCTCCTTCCTGGTGCGCCGCACCGGGCGCCTGTTGGTCTCGCTCGCCGCTCTGATCACCGCAGCCTTCGCGATGATCCACTTCGTCCCCGGCGACCCGGTCCGCGGTGCCCTGGGGCTCAACGCCACGCCCGAGGCGGTCGCCGCCCGCAAGGAACAACTGGGCCTGGACGAATCGCTGATCTCCCAGTACCGGCACTTCCTGAGTGGGCTCTTCCACGGCGATCTGGGCGAATCGATCACCGCCCGGGTCCCGGTGTCCCAGATGATCGGCGACCGACTGCCGGCCACCATGGAGATCGCGATCTACGCGTTCGTCCTGGTGATGCTGGTGGCCGTCCCGCTGGGCATGGCGATGGCCGTGTGGACCCGCAACGGTCGGCGCCGGCGCGGTGAACTGGCCTTCGCCTCCTCGACCGGGGCGATCGTGGCCATCCCGGAATTCCTCCTCGCCGTCGGCCTCGCCTCGGTGTTCGGCGTCTCCCTCGGCTGGTTCCCGGTGGCGCTGCGCGAAGGCCCCGACTCCTACGTACTGCCCGTGCTCGCCCTCGCCGTCACCCCGATCGCCGCACTGTCGCGAATCGTTCGGGTCGAGGCGCTGCGCGTGTTCGAGACCGACTACATGCGCACCGCCCGGGCCAAGCGCCTGCCGGGCCGACTGGTCTACCTGCGGCACGCGTTGCCCAACCTGCTGACCTCCTCGCTCACCCTCGGCGGCCTGCTGCTCAGCGGCCTGCTGGCGGGCACCGTGCTGATCGAGAACGTCTTCGCCTGGCCCGGCCTGGGCATGACCATCGTCCAGGCGATCCTGCAGAAGGACTATCCGCTCGTCCAGGGCATCGTCCTGGTCTACGGAGCCACCGCCCTCACGATCAACTTCATGGTCGACCTCGCCGTCGCCGCCGCCGATCCCCAGTCCACGATTCGCGGGAGCTGACGATGTCCCAGACCCCAAGACTCCGCCTCGCCCTGCGCACCCCCCTGGGGATCGCCGCGGCCGCCGCGAGCACGATCATCGTCCTGACCGCGATCTTCGGACCGATGTTGCTCGGCGACACGGCCGACCGCATCGACACCGACGCGATCGGCCGACACAGCGGCACCGAGCACCTGTTCGGTACCGACGCGCTCGGTCGCGACATCGCCGCCCGGGTGGTGGTGGCGACCCGGCTCACGCTGGAACTCACCCTGTTCGCCACGCTCATCGCGGTCGTCGGCGGCCTGGTCCTGGGCGTGCTGCCGGCGGTCCTCGGCCGCCGCGCCGGTCGCCTGATCACCGCGACGGTCAACCTGCTCGTCGCCTTCCCCGGCCTGCTGTTCGTGCTCTTCCTCGCCGTCATCTTCGGCGTCGGCACCTTCTCCGCCGCCTTCGCCATCGGCCTGGGCGCGGCACCCAGCACCGCCCGACTCGTGCAGAACCTGACCGCCTCCATCGCCGGCACCGACTACGTGGCCGCGGCCCGGATCCTGGGCGTCAACCGCTTCCGGATCATCGTGCGGCACATCCTGCCCAACATCGCCGAACCCGTCGCGCTGTTCGTCTCCACCACCGCCGCCGGCATCCTGGTCGCCTTCTCCGGCCTGTCCTTCCTCGGGCTGGGCGTGCAACCGCCCGACTACGACTGGGGACGCCTGCTCAACGAACAACTCGACCGGGTCATGGTCGACCCGATGTCGGCGGTCGGCCCCGGTGCCGCGATCGTGCTCACCGGCATCACCTTCGGCCTGATCGGCGAGGTCGTCGCCAAGGCGAACGCCGGTCGCACCGCGCCGCAGCCCGAGATCGCGACGGCCGAAACGAGCGCCATGACGCCCGCCGAGGAGAGCGCGTCCGGCCTGCTGCACATCGACCACCTCCAGGTCCGCTTCCCCGGCCACACCGCGGTGCACGACGTGTGCCTGACCGTCGACGAGGGCGAAGCGGTGGGCATCGTCGGCGAATCCGGCTCGGGCAAGAGCCTGACCGCGCTCGCCGCGGCCGGACTCGTCCCGCACCCCGGCCGGGTCAGCTCCCGGACCATGCGCTTCGGCGACCGGGACCTGAACAAGCAGGCGCCCAAGGGCACTTCGATGGCCATGGTCTTCCAGGACCCGATGGCCTCGCTCAACCCCGCACTCACCGTCGGCCGGCAACTCGCCGAAGTGGCCGAGGTGCACCACAACGCCGGACGCGCGGCGGCCGTCTCCCGCGCCGTCTCCCGGCTGGGCGCGGTCGGCATCATCAACCCCGAACTGCGGGTCCGCAAGCGCCCGCACGAGTTCTCCGGCGGCATGCGCCAGCGCGTGATGATCGCCATGGGCCTGATGGGCGAACCCCGCCTGATCATCGCCGACGAGCCCACCACCGCCCTGGACGTGACCGTCCAGGCCCAGGTGTTGGCCCTGCTCCGGGACGTGCGCACCGAATCCGGTGCCGCGCTGCTGCTCATCTCGCACGACATCGCCGTCGTCTCCCAGGTGTGCGACCGCGTCGTGGTCATGTACGCGGGCCGGATCGTGGAGGAACTCCCGGTCGGAGACCTCGCCGACGGCGTCGCCCACCCGTACTCGGCCGCGCTGATCGGCGCGGTGCCCAGCATGACCACCGACCGGGACACCCCGCTGGCGACCATCCCCGGCCGCCCGCCCGAGCCCGGCGAGCAGAGCATCGGCTGCCCGTTCGCGCCCCGCTGCGCCCGCGCCACCGACCGTTGCCGCACCGAGGAGCCGGTGCTGGAGCAGATCCGCCCGGGCCGACGCGTCGCGTGCTGGGACCCGATCACCACCGCCACACACGAACTGGAGGAGGCACGATGAAAGCCGTGAGCACGGCGGATCCCTCCGCCGCCGAAGCCGCCTCGGGCCCCGCCGGAAGCACCACGTCCGGCTCGCTCGAACTGCGCAACATCACCGTGCGCTACGGACGGGGTCGCAACGCCTCGACCGCCGTGGACGACGTCTCCCTGGACGTGCCCGCGGGCAGCGTGGTCGGCCTGGTCGGCGGTTCCGGATCGGGCAAGTCCACGCTGGGCCGGGCCGCGGTCGGGCTGGTCTCGATCGACTCGGGACAGGTCCTGGTGGACGGCGTCGACCAGGGCCGCAAGCCCGGGCGTCGGCCGATCCAACTGGTCTTCCAGGACCCGTTCGCGTCGCTGAACCCGCGGCTGACCATCGGCGGTTCGGTCGCCGAGGCGCTGCCGCGCGCCGACCGGGCGACCCGGGCGACCGAGGTGGCCCGCTACCTCGACCTGGTCGGCATCGACCCGGGTGTCAGCACCCGCCTGCCGCACGCGCTCTCCGGCGGCCAGCGCCAACGGGTCGCGCTGGCCCGCGCGCTGGCCGCCCGGCCCGCCGTGCTGGTCGCCGACGAGGTCACCTCCGCACTGGACGTCTCGGTACAGGGCGCGGTGCTCAACCTGATCCGCGACCTGCAACGCGAGCTCGGCTTCGCGATGTTGTTCATCTCGCACAACCTGGCCGTGGTGCGCTATCTGGCGGACCGGATCGCGGTGATGGACCGGGGCGTCCTGGTCGAGTGCGGCCCGGCCGCACAGGTGTTGGAGAACCCGGAACACGACTACACCCGGGCCCTGTTGTCCGGTGTACCCACGATCGGCGAGCCGCTGCCCGAGCGGGCGGCGGTCGCGCCCGCGACCGAAGCGGAGACGGAGGCAACGGCCCGATGACGCCGACACCGGCGGGAGCGCGTACCGGCGGCGACCTGCACCGCGCCGACCGCGAACCCGAGCCCGATTCCGGTGCACTTCGCGAGCGCGCGGTCGAGGCGGCCGACCGCGCGGCTCGCCTGGCCCGGATCGAGATCCGTGAGCTGCACACCCTGGGCGAGATGGCCGACGCGTGCGAGTTGTTCCAACACGTCTGGCAGCCCGAGCCGACCAACCCGATGATCAGCCCCGAACTGATGACCGTGGTCGCCCACTCGGGCGGCTACGTGGTGGGCACCTACGAGGGCGACCGGCTGATCGGCGCGTGTGTGGGCCTGCTCTCCACCGAGGGCTTGCACTCGCACATCGCCGGCGTCGACGAACGCTCGCGCGGACGCGACGTGGGCTACGCGCTCAAGGTCTACCAGCGCGCCTGGTGCCTGGAGCGCGCCATCACCCGGGTCACCTGGACCTTCGACCCCCTGGTCGGCCGCAACGCCTACTTCAACCTGGCCAAGCTCGGCGCCCTCCCGGCCGAGTACCTGGCCGACTTCTACGGGCCGATGTCCGACGCCATCAACGGGGACGACTTCTCCGACCGGCTGTTGGCCCGCTGGGACCTGACCGCCGACCGGGTCGCGCTGGCCTGTGCCGGGGTGGCGCAACCGGTCGACACCGAGGACCTGGCCGGAGAGGTGGTCATCGGCCTGGACGCGGGCCCCGACGGGCGGCCGATCCGGGGCCGCACCGACGGGGACGTGGTGCTGGTCGCGGTACCTCGGGACATCGAGGCGCTGCGGCGGGCCCACCCGTCGGCGGCGCGGGGGTGGCGGCTGGCGGTGCGCGAGGTGCTGGGTGAGCTGATGAGCCAGGGTCGGCAGGTGCGCGGCTTCGGCCGGGACGGGCGGTACGTGCTCGATCGCGGACCGGACGGGTATCGACCGTAAGAGTCGACATCGTGCGGAGTGAGACGGTTTCACCCCCGCATATCCGACTCAAGATCGTTTAGACTCCGCCCACGGGCCGGCCATCGAGGACATGGGCGGCCCCTGGGCCGGACAGGCTCGACGGGGGACCTGTGTCGACGGATTGGAACCCCGTGTCATGAACGTGCCGAGCAGCCGGCGAATACACCCAGGGGGCAGCATTCCCACGCACACCCCGGTGGGCAGCCGATGACCACGAGTCCGCGCGCGGTCCTCGGGCGCATCATCGACGACCTCGGCTCGACCCTGTTCGCGGTGGCGGCCGGCACGCCGGATCCCGACCGCGAGGTCACCGGCGTGCTCATCCACGATCCGCACGACGAACCCGCGCACCTGCCGGGTGCGGTGGTCCTGGGCGTCGCCGTCTACGGATCCGCCGCGATCGCCGCCCTGGTGCACCGCGCCGCCGGGCTGGGTGCACCGGCCATCGTGGTGCGCGGCCCGATCGTGGTGGACGCCGAGATCGAGGCGGCCGTCGCGAGCACCGGCATGGTGATCCTGGCGCTCACCCCCGGTGCGTCCTGGTCGCAGGTCACCACCATGCTGCGGGCCCTGCTCGCGGTGGACGAGGTGGGCACCGCGCAAAGTGGCGAAACCCTCGACGGCGCACCGGCCGGCGACCTGTTCGCGCTGGTCAACGCGATCGCCGCGCTGCTGGACGGACCGGTCACCGTGGAGGACCGCAGCGGCCGGGTGCTGGCCTTCTCCAGCCGCCAGGACGAGGCGGACGAACCCCGGATCGCCACCATCCTGGACCGCCAGGTGCCCGCGGAGATGTTGCGCATCCTGGAGGAGCGCGGCGCCTTCCACGCGCTGTACCGCAGCGAGGGACCGCTCTATCTGGCCGGCGTCTCCGACCTGCCCAGGGTGGCCATCGCGGTCCGGGCCGGGGACGAGATCCTGGGCTCGATCTGGGTCGTGGTGCACGAGCCGCTGTCCGAGGAGTTGGCCCGCTCGCTGACCGAGGCGGCCAAGGTGGTCGCGCTGCACCTGCTGCGCCGCCGGGCCGGCGCGGACGTGGAACGCCGACTGCGTACCGATCTGCTCGCCACCGTGCTCGAAGGCGGCCCGGCGGCGGTGGACGCGGCCGGCCGACTGGGCCTGGCCCATCAGCCCGCGTGTGTCCTCGCCCTCGCCGTGGTCGGCGACTCGGCACCGGCGGAGCGCAGCGCCGAGGAACACCGGATCGTCGACGCGCTGGCCCTGCACCTGGCGGCGGTCCATCCGCGTACCGCCACCGCCCGACTGGGCGGCTTCACCTACGCGATCCTGCCCACCGAGTCGGACGCTCGGGCGGTCCGGCTCGCCGAGGAGTTCCTGGCCCGGATCGGCGGCCGGATCGACGCGGTCGTGGGCATCGGCCGGGTGGCCGCCCGCGAGGTGGACCTGCCCTCCTCCCGCGCCGACGCGGACCGCGCGCTGCGGGTGCTGCGTTCGGGCCGCTCGTCGTTGCGGGTGGCCCGGTTGTGCGACGTGTACGTGTCCTCGCTGCTGGTCGACGTCGCCGACCGGGTCGCCGCCACCGACGACGCGCCGGCCGGACCGGTCACCCGGCTGCGCGCCTACGACGCCGAACACGACACGCACCTCACCGAGACCCTCGCCGCGTGGCTGGACACCTTCGGCGACGTCACCGCGGCGGCGGCGGCCGTGCACGTGCACCCGAACACGTTCCGTTATCGACTGCGCCGGTTGTCCGAGGTGGGCGCGATCGACCTCGCCGACGGGGACGCCCGCTTCGACGCGATGTTCCAACTCCGCCTGCACGGCGTGCATCCGGGCCGCGGCTCCGCCCGGGCCGCGGCCACCGGACGGATCACCGCCCCGCCGACGCTGCGCGGGCCGGTGGTCTAGGAGGACGTCGTGTTCACTCGGTGCGGCGGTCGCGCCCGAGTGCCATCCGGGCGGCGCGCCGAACGGGCAGGCGGCGGCCGGCACCAACCACGGGGCACCCGTGCGCTCGGGCCTCGGCCGGCCGGGGCCGCTCCGGTCGAGGGGTTGCCGCCGGTGGCCGCCGGGCAGCGTGTCGGCAGGAGAAGGAAGAGGAGGCCGCGGTGTCCGGGACCGAGGATACGGAACGCGAAGGCGAGTCGGCGCAGGTCGACGGCCGGGCGATGACCCGGTTCGACGACATCTACGACCGGCCGGACCCACGGGCCTTCTTCCGGGCGCTCGGATCGTTCGAGTACCAGACGCCGCATCACGCCCAGCGGATCTTCCGCCACATGCTCACGACCTGGACCGGCAACGGCAACGGCAGCCCGGGGCCGGGCACCGTGCTCGACATCTGCTGTTCGTACGGGATCAACGCGGCGCTGCTCAATCACGACGTGACGCTGGCCGACCTCTACGACCGGTACGGGTCCGCGTCCATCGCCGCGCTGGACACCGCCGAGCTGATCGAGGCCGACCGGGCCTGGTACGCGGCCCGGCGCCGGGCGGACGCGGTGCGCGTGGTCGGTCTCGACGTGGCCGCGAACGCGGTGTCCTACGCCCGGGCGGTCGGCCTCCTCGACGCGGGGTTCGCCGAGAACCTGGAGGTGGCACCGCCCTCGTCGGCCCTGCTCGCCGCCACCCGATCGACCCGGCTGATCACCGTCACCGGCGGCGCCAGCTTCCTGTCCCCGCGGTCCTTCCGACCGTTCCTGACCGACGCCGCGGAACCCGTGTGGGTGGCCGCGTTCGTCCTGCGCACGGGGTCCTACCAGGCCATCGCCGACGGCCTGAGCGCGCTCGGCCTGGTCACCGAGAAGGTCGGCCCGCGCACCTTCCCGCAGCGCCGCTTCACCGGCGAGCAGGAACAGCGCTACGCCGTCGAGGCGGTGCTCGCCGAGGCCGAGGATCCCCGCGGCAAGGAGAGCGCCGGCTACTTCCACACCGCCCTGCACCTGTCCCGCCCACCCCAGGACACCACAACCTTCCCACTCGCCGCCCTGCTGCCGGCGCAGGACTGACCGGCGCCCGGCGGGCCTTTACCGCCTTCCGACCCGGGTCAGAAGATTCGGATCTGTCGGATGCCGACCCCGGCCCGGCGCAGCCGGCCGCGCAGCGGGCCGTCGGTGTTCGGGGCCAGGGTCAGCCCGACCGAGGCGGCGATCCGCTCGGCCGCCCCGGCGACGTCGATGCGCTCGGTGTCGATGTGCTCGGCGAACTCCGGGGCCGCCAGTTTCTCCAGGCACACATCGAGTCGGGAGACCGCGAAGCTCTCCCGACGCGGCGGCGCTTCCTTGCCGAGTACCATCCGGATCGCCTGCCCGAGGCCGCGTTCGTTCAGCCGCCGCAGGATCGTCTCCCGCTCGGCGAACAGCGTGAAGTGCCGTACGTCGTGCCCGCGTTCCCGCAGACGTTCGATCGTCTCGCGGAAGTGGTCCGGCTCGATCATCGTCATCGGCGCGATCACCGGGCCGGATCGCCCTCGTCCGGTCAGCACCAGATCCAGTACCTCGAACACGCCCTGTCGCCAGGCGACCAGATCCTTGAAGTCGCCGCGCAGCGCCGGCGGCAACATCCGGTGCAGGCCGTAGCCGACCTCCTCCGGATCGCAGATCACACTGCCGGGCAACCGCCGGGACAACTCGTGTGCGGTCTGGGATTTGCCGACGCCGAAGGGGCCGTTGATCCATAAAAGCATGTATCGAGCCTACGAGTTCGCCGCCGCTTCCGGCGGCGATCACAGGTAGTGGAAGGTCGGGTGCGGGTGCATCAGGAAATCGTGGTGGGAGATGTTCCAGGCGTAGGCGCCGGTCAGGGCGAAGACCACGCGGTCGCCGACGCGAAGCCGGGCGACCGGGCGGTGGCGGGCGAACACGTCCTTGGGGGTGCAGAGTTGGCCGGTCAGGGTGAGTTCGGTGTCGTGCACCTCCGGGCGCGGCCACGGATAGGGCCAGGGGATCGTGCTCGGCACGATCGTGCACGGTTGGTCGTGGCCCTTGGCCGCGGGGGTGCGCAGGTGGTGGGTCCCGCCGCGCAGGACGGCGAACGTGCGGCCGTGACTGTGCTTGAGGTCCAGCACCTCGGTGGCGTACCAACCGCAGTACGCGGTCAGCGCCCGACCCGGCTCGATCCGCACGGTGAGGTCGGGGTGGTCGGCGACCAGGCGCGCCAGGCCGGCGCCGAAGCGGGTCCAGTCGAAGCGGGCGGCCGGATCCGCGTAGTCGACCGCCATTCCGCCGCCGATGTTCACCTCGGACAGCGCGATCCGGTGGCGTGCCGCGACGTCCCGCGTCCAGGTCAGGACGCGTTCGGCGACGGTGAGCGCGGTGTCCGCGTCCAGGCCGCTGGCCGGATGCGTGTGGATGCCGCGAAGGCGCGCCCGACCCGCGTCCGGCCCGGCGAGCAGCCGCAGACAGTCCTCGACCTCGGCCGGATCCATGCCGAACGGGCCGGAGCCGCCGCCCATGGTCAGGGCCGCGCCCCGGAGCAGGTCCGGCCCGAGCGGCAGGTTGACCCGCAGCAGCACGTCGACGTCGCGCTCGGGCCGGAACCGGGCGGCCAGTGCGACGAGTTGGTGCAGCTCGTGGCGGCTCTCCACATGGAAGCGCCCGACTCCCGCGCGCAGCGCGGCGATCAGCTCGTCCACCGTCTTGCCGGGGCCGCCGAAGGCCACCGGCACGGCGGGCTGCCGGGCGAGCACATGCGCGAGTTCGCCGCCCGAGGAGACCTCGTAGCCGCTCACCTCGGCGGCGAGCGCTGCCAGGATCTCCGGTGCGGGATTGGCCTTGACCGCGTAGTACAACTCGACCCGGGCGGGCAGCGCGGCGCGCACGGCCGCCACGTGCGCCCGCAGCGCGCCGAGGTCGTGGATGTAGGCGGGGAGTTCGGCGGTGGCCAGGTGCGTCACCCGGGTCCGTACGGCGGGGGTGATCATCGTGTGCTCCGGGCGGGTGTGCGGCGGACCCCGTCGGGGATCGACGCGGCCAGTGGTGAGGGGATCCGCAGGTACCGCGCCTCGCGGTCGGCCCGCCGTTCCCAGCGGGCCAGCAGGTTGCCCTTGGCGGGCAGCGGGGCGCCGGCCAGCAGCGCCCGCAGCGGCGGTGGTTCGCCGTGCTCGGCCGAACAACGCGCCAGCACCGCGCGTACCCGCGCCCACAGCCGGGCCTCCAACCGCGGATGCAGGTCGGTCAGCGCGGCGAGCATCTCGGCGACGTTGTTGACCAGCAGGCAGTAGGCCACCCGGTCCCAGCCGCGCCGGGCGGTGTAGGTCATGGGTTCGGCGACCGAGGGCGGCAGCGCGGCCAGGGTGGCGGCGTGCGGTCCGGGCAGCAGCTTGGTGCCCTCCATGTCCCGGATCAGCACCTGGCGGGGCCGGCCCGCGGCGTCGACCGCGAGCAGCACGTTCTGCAGGTGCGGCTCCAACACCACGCCGTGCGCGAAGTAGGCGGCCAGCACCGGCGGGACCAACAACCGCAGGTAGTCGTCCCACCAGCGCAGCGCCGCGTCCGGTCCGGTGCCGGGCGGCAGCCGGGACACGTGGGCGGACCCGGTGGCGTATTCGGCGGCCACCGCGGCGGCCAACAGCGCCGTGTGGCCCGGCCGCAGCCGCGTGTCCAGGCCGTCCCGGACGATCACCCCGAACCCTTCGAGCAGGTCGGGCGCCACCGCCGCCGACACACTGCGATATGCGGGCTCGCCGAGCATCGCGAAGTCCGGGTGGCGTGCCGCCGATCGAGCCAGGATCGGGGCCAGCGCACGGGTCAGTGCGACCGCCCCGGACAACTCGTAGGCCGCGTTGCGGCGCACGCAGTTGGTGATCCGCACATTCAGACCGAACTTGAGGAACATGCCCGCGCCGGCGAGGGTGCGCACCGACGCGGTGGCGGCGAACGGGGCGCCGCCCGGGCCCAGGTCGAGTATGTCGCCCGCGGCCAATGCGGCGCGCAGACGGGGGTGTTCGGCGAGCAGGTCGAACTGCCACGGGTGTGCGGGCAGCAGGGTGTATCCGGCCGGGACCGGGCCGAGTCGATCCAGGACCGCGGTGTCGGCGGCGGCGAGCCGCTCCTGGGCGATCAGTTCGCTGCGCACCGCCAGGTGCCGCAGGCGGAACGTGGCCCGGGCCTCGGGCGCGTAGGCCGGCCACGTCGCCCGGTCGGCCCCGCGTGCCTTGGGCGTGGGATGGAAGCGGTGCCCGAACAGCAGGGCCTGTTCCGACTCCAGGTAGCGCGAGGCGGGCCGGACGACGGGTCGGGCCAGCCCTGCGGCCACGCCGGCTCGGCTGGACGCCACCTGGCCGAGGAACTCGTCGTTGTCCACGCCGGTTTGTCGACCCAGTTCGGTGTGGATGCGCCGGGCCAGCTCGGACCAGGTCAGCACCCGCCAGGCGGAGCCGCGCAGTTCGGCCACCGGGCCGATGAACCGGTGGTCGCCCAGCAGCGAGGTGCGCCGCAACCGCACGCGCAGCCAGGTACCCGAACGAACCAGGTGCAGCCGGAGATGGCCGGCGTCGCCGGGCTCCACGAAGCTGTGTCCCGCCGGGCCGCACACCTCCCGGTGCAGACAGTTGAGCAGGGTGTGCGCGACGACGTCGTCGGCCGAGGGTGGTGCGGGTGGGACGGCGGAGACGGTTCGGGATGCGGCCGACGAGAGCGGCATGGGCGACTCCAGCGGTTCGAGGGGCGGCGGGGCGTGCGGGGGTGCAGGCCAGGGGTCGGTGGCGGGCGTGTCGGCGTGCTAGCCGCGTCTCGCGTGCCGGTGCAGGTAGTTCGGGCCGGTCGTGTAGTGCTTGTTGATGTCCGCCGCGCCCGAGCGCTGCTTGCTGAGCAGGGTGCCGGCGGTGATCATCGCCTTGACCGGCAGTCGGTCCCCGAGCAGCACCCGGCGGCGCAATTCCGGTTCCGCGAACTCGTCCAGCCGGTCGTGCACCAGGTGCAGCAGCCGGTCGCGTTCCGGCGCCGGCAGGGCGAAGGCGATGGCGCCGGCGCACAGATGCACGGTGATCGTGACGAACACGTCGGCGAGCGCGCCCTCGTCCGTGCTGTAGGTGCGCGGGTCGTCGAACCCGTCGTGCGGCAGCGGACAGCGGGCCGGATACACCCTGGGGCCGTCGTTGTCCTTGAACAGCAGGCGGACCGGACTGTCCCGGGCGAACACCAGGGAGACGTTCTGCGGATGTGATTCGAGCGCGATCCCGTACCGGTACAGGGTGGTCTGCCAGTCCAGGAGCAGCGTGAGGTAGGCGTCGAGCAGCGCGAACCGGTCACCGCCATGGAAGCGGTCCGCGACCCGGTCCAGCACCCGTACACCGTCCGGCCCCCTCGCGAGCAGCGCGGCGAGCGGCAGGACGAGGGCGTCCTCCAGGCCGGGCGGATGGCGGCGCACCAAAGCGGCCAGCAGCTCGTGCCCGGCGTGCAGGTGGGTCTGCTCGTCGGCGAGCAACACCCGTTCCCGGAACCGCGGTTCCCGGTTCAGTACCTCGCCCAGGAGGCGCTGCCCGGCGGCGCCGTCGACCAGCGTGCCGGGCTTGATCGTGCGCCGATTGCGCAGCCCGAGGGTGGCGATCGGCAGCGGGAGCTTGAGATGCACGGCGGGGTCGTGCCGCACCGCGACGGTACGCATCGACAGGGTCGGCCGCACGTCCAGGTGCTCCCGGTCGGTCCGCACGGCCGGCGCCGGGAGTCGGTCGAACGTCAACGGGTGCACGGGCAGCGCGAGATGATCGCCCATCAGGTCGGGTCGGCCGAGTTCCGCGGCGGTCGGCCACCAGTCCGGCAGCGTCCCGGTGCGGGTGGTCGCCTCGTGCGGCAGCAGCGCCCAGCGCAGCCGCAGGCTCGGATGGTGCTCGGGCGCGTATCGACGCAGCGCCGCGGCGGGCAACCCGGAACGGGCCCGTGCGGTCGGGTAGAGTGGATGGTCCACGTGCGCCGCCAGCGTGTCCAGTGCCGGACCCGCGCCCAGGCCGGTCCACGTGCTCGGGTCGGGGCCGTGCCGATCGGCGAGCCCGGCCCGCACGGCGGAACCGGTGCGCGCGAGCAACCCGCCCGCGCGGGCCGCCTGCCGGCACTCCTCGGCGAAGTCGGCGAAGCCGGACCGGTCCTGCGGATCGGCGGCCTCGCGCAATACCGCGAGCAGGTGGTCGGTGTCGGTCACCCGGGTGCCGTCGTGTTCGCCCACCAGGAGCGGCGTCCGGGCCGCGTACTCGCATTGGAACCCGTCGACCCGGACCGGCAACAACCACGCGTGCGTGCCGCCCGGCACGGTCAACCGCAACCAGGTGCCGTCCGGTCGGGACAGCGGTACCGCCGTGCTCCGCAGGCCCAGTACGTCCTCGCGCAGCACGGTGTCCAGCACCCGACACAGCAGTTCGTCCTCGAACCGGGTGGCCGGCGGGGGTGAGGGGATGCGGTGGACCCGGGATATGGGCGGGTCGTCGGCGTGCCGGGTCACGGCGTGATGCTCCACTGCCGGCCGGTCAGGAACGCCTCGGCCGCGCGGTGCACGGCGGCCCGATCGGCTCCGACGGTACGCAGCACCCCGAGATAGTCCCGGTTGGAATGGTGCAGTTCGTGCCGTTCGCCGATCGTGCGCAACGGGTGGTAGTCGATCCGGACGCCGCCGTCCAGGACCGCGTCCTCGTGCCCGGGGGCACCGGTGAGCACCCCGGCCCGGTCGGCGCACGGGTAGTCGAGCCGGGCATGCCGCCCCGACCGGGCGCCCGGGTCGGCGGGCAGGTCGACCCCGAGATGCACGCCCAGGATCTGCTCGAACAGCGGGATGCCGAGCACGTCCGCGAGCAGCAGGTCGCACCGGTCGCCGATCGCACGGTAGTTGACCTCGATGAGTCGCGGCCGCCCGTCCTGGACCACGAATTCCGTGTGACAGGCCCCGAATCCCACGCCGAGCGCGTCGAGTTGGGCGAGCACCGCGGCGGTGATCGCGGGCGGCGGGTCGGGCACCAGGTCCAGGCGCGTCTCGATGAAGTACGGCGGCGGCGAGATCCGGGTGTGGAAGCCGCCCACCACCCGCACGCCGTGCCGGTCGCCGAGGGTCTCCAGGGTGTACAACTCGCCCGGCAGGTATTCCTCGACGAGCAGCGCGGCCGCCGGTCGGCGGGACCGGATCTCGGCGCAACGTGCCAGGAGTTCGGTGTCGTCGGCGACCAGCACCACGTCCTCGCCCGCGACCCCCTCGCGCGGTTTGAGCACGCACGGATACGGCGGTGCGAGGGCGAGCAGGTCCGTCGCCCGCTGCTCGGGCGCCAGTTCGGCGGCCCACACGGTGTCCGCGCCGGTATCGGCGAGCCGGCGGCGGGTCTGTGCCTTGTTCTTGGCCCGCAGCGCGGCCGTCCAGTCCTTGCCGGGCAGGCCGAACCAATGCGCCGCGAGGGCCGCTTGCACTTGGAGGTGGTCGCTGTTGGTGAACACCGCGTCCGGCCGATCCGCGGCGCCGACGCGATCGATCACCGCGCGGAAGTCGCGTACGTCACAGTCCAGCACCTCGACCCGGGGGAGCGCGGCGCACAGTTCGCGGTGGGCTCCCGCGTGGGCGGGGGCGGCGAGCAGGGTGACGTCGAGCCCGAGGCGGCCGGCGGCGGGGAGGAATCCCTCGGTCACCGAATCGGTGGGATTGAGCGCGAGCAGGTACAGCCGCATGCGTGATCGGTCCCTCTCGGACACGTCGACCCGGGCACGGCGAACCGGACCATCGACCCGGAGCGTCGATCCGGATTCTCGGCCCGGACCCGAGACAACTTAGGGTAGGCATACTTACCGGCCAAATCCGGTCCACCCCAGGGCTGTTCGGGTCGCTACCGGCGCGTCGACGGTGCGCACGGCGAGCGTTGGGTTAGGTTAACCTAACTTCGACATCGTCTCGGGTCGGCCGAGGTCGACCGTGTCCGAGAGGGCGAGCTCCAATCTCCACCGAACGTGAACGCCGCGCGCAGCTCTACCGGCCCTTCCGACTCACCGTGGTCCGGAACACGCCGATCACCCGCAATGCCACCCGGATCACCCTCACCGGCCCGAGGCTGGCGGACTTCGTCCCGGGCGGCCCCGATCAACGGGTCAAGCTCTTCGTCCCGCGCGAAGGTCGGCCGGCGTCCCGGATCACCCGGACCGACCTGAGCTGGCGCGAAGCCTGGACCTCGATCCCCGAGGCGGATCGGCCCTACCAGCGCACCTACACCGTGCGCGCACACCGGTCCGACCCGGTCGAGATCGACATCGACTTCGCGCTGCACACGCCCGGCGGCCCCGCCTGCCGCTGGGCCCGCGCGGCGCGTACCGGCGATGCCATCGAACTGCTCGGGCCGACCGCCGAGCGCAACGGCGGCTACAGCTTCGAGCCGCCGGCGGGCCGCCGACTGTTGTTGGCCGGCGACCATGCGGCGCTGCCCGCGATCGGGTCCATCGTCGAGTCGCTGCCCGCCGACGCCCGCGGACACGTCTTCGTCGAGGTGGGCTCGGCCGCGGACCGCCAACACCTGGCGGCGCCGCCCGGGGTGCGGGTCGACTGGGTGCATCGCGGCGACGCGCCGTTCGCGGAGAACCGGCTGCTGGACGCGATCCGGGACGCCCACGTGCCGGTCGAGCGCGGCTATGCCTGGCTGGCCGGTGAGGCGAGTCGGGTGCGGGCGCTGCGCCGGCATCTCAAGGACGAGCGCGGCATGGACCACCGCTCGATCGCCTTCATGGGCTACTGGCGGGTCGGCCATACCGAGGAGACCGCACACCGCGAACCGACCGCCGCCGAATCCGCGCAGCCGGTGTCGCTCGCCCGCTGACCCGCCACGCGCCCGCCGACCACAACCCGCGGCTCAGCGGGCGCGCGAGGATCCGGTGCGCTCGGCGCGCATCCGGCGGGCGATGACCCGGAGATCGATCCAGGCGATCACGGCGGTCGCCGCGCACACGATCGCGGCCACGATCCACAGCGTGCGTACGCCGTGCGTGACATCCGCGGTGGCCGCCAACGCGCACAGTGCACAGCCGATCACGAAGAACGGCAGCGCGATGGTGGACATCACTCGGCGCGCGGCGAGGTCGCTGCGCGGATGGGCCGCCTCGCTGCCGGGCGGGCGCCTGGCCGGAGCGCGATGTCGGGCACTCATATCCTTCGCATACCCGACTATCCCCCGTATACCCGGGTCGGGGAGCGGTGCCCGGACCCTGTTTCGCGGCGTTTGCACGGGTCGGTGCCCGGGAGGACGCTGGAAGGGTACGCGACCGGGTCCCCACGAGTGCCCCAGGCGAGCGCCGAGCGCGGTCCGTACCGGGATCAGGTGAGATCGATGCGCATGCTCCTCCAGGCACGTATGGATACCGAGGCCGGCAACAAGGCGATCAAGGACGGGTCGTTGCCGACGATCATCAAGGGCGTCGTCGAGCATGTCCATCCCGAGGCCGCCTACTTCACCGCCTTCGAGGGCGACCGGACCTGCGTGCTCGTGTTCGACATGCAGGACTCGTCGCAACTGCCGAGCATCGCCGAGCCGTTCTTCGAACTCGGCGCCAAGGTCACCTTCAAGCCGGTGATGAACCTCGACGACCTGCAAAAGGGCCTGGCCGCGCTGGGTTGATCCGCGCCGGGTCGACGCGGCGCGGATCAACGCCGAGTCGGCCGCGCCGGCCCGATCGCCCGGTAGGGTCGACCCACGGTCCGACCGGGTGATCCGCACTCCGGCGATCGCCGGATTCGGGGGCTCACACGTGTTTCGGATCGCGGTCATCGACGACTATCAGGGGCCGGGCGCCGCACTCGACTGCTGGCGGAAGTTGCCGGCGGACACCGAGGTCGCGTTCTTTCCCGACCACGTGCGCGACATCGAGGCACTGGTCGAGCGACTGGCGCCGTTCGACGCGGTGATCGCGATGCGCGAACGCACCCCGTTCCCGGCCGACCTGCTCGCCCGACTGCCCGCGCTCCGGCTGCTGATCACCACGGGTATGAACAACGCCGCGATCGACATCGCGGCGGCCCGGGCGTGCGGCGTCACGGTGTGCGGCACCCGCATGCAGTCGCATCCGGCCGCCGAGCTGACCTGGGCGCTGATCCTCGAACTGGCCCGGCGTACCGGCGCGGAGGACGCCAACCTGCGCGCCGGCGGCTGGCAACACGGCGTCGGTCTGGACCTCGCCGGATCCACCCTGGGCCTGATCGGTCTCGGCAGGCTGGGCACCCGGGTGGCCACGATCGGTGCGGCGTTCGGGATGCGGGTGCTGGCCTGGAGCCAAAACCTCACCGCCGAGCAGGCCGCGGCGGTCGGCGTCACCGCGGTCGACAAGGAAGTGTTGTTCCGCGAGGCCGACTTCGTCTCGATCCACGTGCGGCACAGCGAGCGCACCACCTCGCTGGTGGGCGCGCCCGAGCTGGCCCTGATGCGCCCCACCGCCTACCTGGTCAACACCTCGCGGGCGCCGATCGTGGACGGCCCCGCCCTGCTCGCCGCGTTGCACGAGGGCCGGATCGCCGGTGCCGCCCTGGACGTCTACCCGGTGGAGCCGATCCCCGCCGACGACCCGATCCTGGCCGCCCCCAATACCGTCCTCACGCCACACATCGGCTACACCACCCAGGGCAACTACACCCTCGCCTACACCGACGCGGTCGAGGACGTCACCGCGTTCCTGGCGGGCGATCCGGTGCGCGAGCTGTAGGCGGCGGGGCCGTACCCGAGGGCTGCGCCGGTCCCGCGCGCCCGCGCTCGGCGAGCGGTATCCGGGCGGGGGCCGGAACCACCTCGACGGGGACACGTGCGCGTACGAGCGGCCCGACGGGCCGCGTGCGGCGTCGGTCGACCCGGTCCTCGGTGGGCCCGAACACCAGGCGCCCGGGGCCCCGCGGGTGGTGCTCGGGGCGCGGGGGGGGTGCCCATTCGGGGGGTAATACGCCCGCCGGGGGTGTCCCTATACCGGT
>NZ_JBHZAV010000171.1:0-19271 GCF_042754445.1 Embleya sp. NPDC059213 | reverse complement strand
AACACCACCCCCCAGCCGCGCCGGGCGGCCCCCTCCGGGCCCCCCCCCCGGCCTGTCGAAACGATCGGTGTCGAACCGATCGAGGTCGATGTCGGTGCTCGGCACCGACGGTCGGGATCAGTAGCGGTAGGCGTCCGTCTTGTACGGGCCCTCGACCTTGACGCCGATGTAGGCGGCCTGCTCCTCGGTCAGCGTCGTGAGCTTGACGCCCAGCGCGTCCAGGTGCAGGCGCGCGACCTTCTCGTCCAGGTGCTTGGGCAGCACGTAGACGCCGACCGGGTACTCCTCGGGCTTGGTGAACAGCTCGATCTGCGCGATGGTCTGGTTCGCGAAGCTGTTGGACATCACGAAGCTCGGGTGACCCGTCGCGTTGCCCAGGTTGAGCAGCCGGCCCTCGGACAGCACGATCAGCTTCTTGCCGTCGGGGAACGTCCAGGTGTGCACCTGCGGCTTGACCTCGTCCTTGACGATGCCCGGGATCTTGGCCAGACCGGCCATGTCGATCTCGTTGTCGAAGTGGCCGATGTTGCCGACGATCGCCTGGTGCTTCATCCGCTGCATGTCGGACGCCATGATGATGTTGAAGTTGCCGGTCGTGGTGACGAAGATGTCACCGATCTCGACGACCTCGTCCAGCGTGGTGACCTGGTAGCCGTCCATCGCCGCCTGGAGCGCGCAGATCGGGTCGACCTCGGTGACGATCACCCGGGCGCCCTGGCCGCGCAGCGACTCGGCCGAACCCTTGCCGACGTCGCCGTAGCCGCAGACGACCGCGACCTTGCCGCCGATCAGCACGTCGGTGGCACGGTTGATGCCGTCGATGAGCGAGTGGCGGACGCCGTACTTGTTGTCGAACTTGCTCTTGGTGACCGAGTCGTTGACGTTGATCGCCGGGAAGAGCAGCGAACCGGCCTGGAACATCTCGTACAGGCGGTGCACGCCGGTGGTGGTCTCCTCGGTGACGCCCATGATCCCGGGGGCCATCGCGGACCACTTGCCCGGGTTCGCCGCGAAGCTCGCGCGCAGCAGCGCCAGGAAGACTGTGTACTCCTCGGAGTCGGCGTCGGTCGCGTCCGGGACGGCGCCGGCCTTCTCGAACTCGACGCCCTTGTGCACGAGCATCGTGGCGTCGCCGCCGTCGTCGAGGATCATGTTCGGACCGTCCTGGCCGGGCCAGTTCAGCGCCTGCTCGGTGCACCACCAGTACTCCTCCAGGGTCTCGCCCTTCCAGGCGTAGACCGGCACGCCGCGCGGCTCCTCGGGGGTGCCCTCGGGGCCCACCGCGATGGCCGCGGCGGCGTGGTCCTGGGTGGAGTAGATGTTGCAGGAGACCCAGCGCACCTCGGCGCCGAGCGCGACGAGCGTCTCGATCAGCACCGCGGTCTGCACGGTCATGTGCAGCGAGCCCATGATCCGGGCGCCGGCCAGCGGCTGCGACGCGGCGAACTCGCGACGGATCGACATCAGTCCGGGCATCTCGTGCTCGGCGAGGGTGATCTCCTTGCGGCCGAACGCGGCGAGGGAGAGGTCGGCGACCTTGAAATCGCCGTCGAGCTGCGAAGCCATGGTTGGATCCTTCTGCGGAGGGGGTGGATGGGACTGGAGACACACCGGTGCCGCGGGCGCCGATGCCGTGCCATCCAGTCGGACACTTCTGTGCCTACGGGTCCCGGACCCGACCGCCCTCTGCAGCGACTGTCGTTGTGCGCCAACGACGTTAACACCTCAGTGGTCGGCGATGTGCGGGTCCTTGCCCCCGGGCGTGGCCTCGGGGTCGGCGCCGCGCGCGGCCTCGTCCGGACGGTATATGTCCGGCTCCAGGTAGATCACCCGGGCGATCGGCACGGCCGCGCGCACGCGTGCCTCGGCGGCGTCGATCGCCCGGGCCACCTCGGCCGCGGTGTCGTCGTGGTTGACCGCGATCTTCGCGGCGACCAGCAGTTCCTCCGGGCCCAGGTGCAGCGTGCGCATGTGGATCAGCCGCTCGACGTCGGGACCGGCCACGATGGCCGCCTCGATCGCCCGGACCGTCTCCACCCCGGCGGCCTCGCCGAGCAGCAGGCTGCGGGTCTCCAGCGCGAGCACGATCGCGATCAGCACCAGCAGCACGCCGATGCACAGCGTGCCGATCCCGTCCCACACCCCGTCGCCGGTGGCCACCGCGAGGCTGACCCCGGCCAGGGCCAGGACCAGGCCGATCAGCGCGCCGAAGTCCTCCAGCAGCACGATCGGCAGCTCGGGCGACTTGGCCCGGCGGATGAACTGCGGCCAACTCAGCGCGCCCCGGTGCAGGTTGGACTCGGCGATCGCGGTCCGGAAGGAGAAGGCCTCCAGCACGATCGAGAAGACCAGCACGCCGACCGCCCAGTACCAGCTCTTCAGTTCGTGCGGATGGGCGATCTTCTCGTAGCCCTCGTAGATCGCGAACATGCCGCCGACGGAGAACAGCACGATGGAGACCAGGAAGCCGTAGATGTAGCGCTCGCGGCCGTAGCCGAAGGGATGTTCGGGCGTGGCGTCGCGCTGCGCCCGTTTGCCGCCGACCAGGAGCAGCACCTGATTGCCGGAGTCGGCCAACGAGTGCACGCCCTCGGCCAGCATCGACGAGGACCGGGTGAAGGCGAAGGCCACGAACTTGCCCACCGCGATGCCCAGGTTCGCCGCCAGTGCCGCGACGACCGCCTTGGTTCCGCCACCCGCGCTCATAGGTCGACTCCCACCCGTTGGTTGACCATCGTCGTCGGCCGCCGACTACCGTTCGTCGGCGATCAGTGTGCCATCGGGCACGCGCCTACCCCGGCAGGCTTGCCTCGATGTGGCCCGCGTCGATCGCGCCGCGGTGCTCAGGGGCACGGGACGGTCGCCCGGAAGACCAGGCCGTCGTCCCCCTCGACGGTGACCGCGACGCGCGGTTCACCCGCGCGAACGTACACCGATTGGCCGCGCGCCAGGTCGAGCACCGCGCCGTCCGCGCCGGTCGCGGTCGCGGCGCCGCGTACGCACAGCAGGATCTGCGGGCCGGCGGTGTCCAGCAGGTACGGCGCACGGCCCGAGGTGGCCCGCAGTCGGGAGAGCCGGAAGTCGGCGACCGGGGTCGCGTAGACCTCCTCGCCCGGGTCGACCTCGGTCGGCTCGGGGCCCAGGATCTCCACCGGGCCGGCCCGGAAGGCCATGATCCGCAGCAGTTCGCCGACGTCGATGTGCTTGTCGGTCAGGCCGCAGCGCAACACGTTGTCGGAGTTGGCGAGGATCTCGACCACGACGCCGTGCAGGTAGGAGTGCGGCATGCCGGCCGCGAGGAAGACCGCCTCGCCCTCGCGCAGCCGGATGTGGTTGAGCAGCAGCGCCACCGCGACGCCCGGGTCGCCCGGGTGGCGCTCGGCCAGGCCCGCGACCGCGGCGCAGGCCCCCGCGTACGGGGATCCGTTCGCGGCCAGCCGGCGGCAGGCGGCGGCGACCGCGTCGACCACGCCGATCCGCAGGCGGGCGGGCAGCATGAGCACGTGCGTGGTCGCCGCGCGCAGTGCCGCCTCCTGGTCCGGGTTTCGCAACGCCCGTGCGAACGGGGCCAGTTCCGGGACGTCGAGGGCGTCGAGGAGCTTGAGCGTGCCGGCGATCTCGCGGTAGCCGACCAGACCTTCGAAGTCGCCGAGCGCGCAGATCATCTCCGGCTTGTGGCTGGAATCGCGGTAGTTGCGGTGCGGGGCGTCGATCGGGACGCCGCGCGCCTCCTCCTCGGCGTAGCCGTGCCGGGCCTGGAGCGCGTCGGGGTGCACCTGGAGCGAGAGCGGTTCCTCCGCGGCCAGCACCTTGAGCAGGAACGGCAGGCGTGGGCCGAACCGGGCCGTGGTGTCCGCGCCGAGTTCGCCCTCGGGGTCGGCGGCGATCAGCTCGACCAGCGAGCACGGCCCCTGCCCCCGGTCGATCTCGGAGGGCGCGCCCGGGTGGGCGCCCATCCACAGCTCGGCCTGCGGTCGGCCGCTGGGGGCGACGCCGAGCAGTTCGGGGATGGCCGTGAGCGAACCCCACGCGTTGGCGCGGATCCGGTTGACGAGGCGGTCCATGGCTAGCGGGGACCACCTTCGGTCCAGGAGAACAGGCCCGGTACGGCGGGGCCGACGCCGGTGCCCAGGGCCAGGTAGACGGCGGCGAAGTCGGTCACCGCGATCAGCTCGGCGAGCCGTTCCAGCGGGCTGCCGCCGCGGGCGCCGACCTCGCCGACGGCGGACTGGCCGAGCGCGCCCAGCGTGCGTCGGGCCCGGTCCAGGGGCGCGGCGGTGTCCTGGTCGTCGTGGTCGACGAGCAGCACCGGGTACATCCGCACCGGCTCGGGCTCGTCCACCCGGTCGCGGAAGAAGTCGTCCGGGTCGGCGACGTCGGCCGCGTCGCCGGCGGTGAAGACCCGGTCCTGGTAGCGGCCCGCGAGGGGCAGCGCGCCGGACAGCGCGGGGGTGGCGGCGACGCCGACGCACATCGTCGCGAAGCGCTCGGCGGCCACACCGGCGACGGTGCCCGCGCCCCAGATCACCGGGATGGTGCCGGCGATCGCGACGGCCAGCCCCTTGGCGGGGTTGAGGTAGGCGTCGGCGGCGGGCCGGCAGCGGGTGCTCGCCTCGTCGAGGCGGTCGGCCATCGCGTCCACGCTCGCCAGTGCCTCGCCGGGGGCGAACGCGCTCGCGCCGACCGCGCCGGTGAGCGCCAGGAGCGCGGTGAACAGCGGCCAGAACGCGGTCTGCGCGGCGAACACGGTGTGATCGGCGTAGCCGGTCGTGCCGACCGGGGCGGCGTCGACGGGAACCGGGACCACCACACCGCGGGACTGCTGCACGGCGGCGTCGAGCGGCGACCCGGCGGGAGTGGCCGCGGCCACCTGGCAGCCGCGTCGGTACGCCTGCCCGGCGAGTTCGATCAAGCCGGGCTCGTCCCCTCGACCGGCCAACAGCACAAGGTCCATCGGACCGGCCCAGCCGGGCAGCACACCGCCCGCCGCGAGCACCAGCGGCAGCGCCGCGTCCGCGCCGGTGACCGCGCGCAGCGCATGGCCCAGCGGCCCGTACGCGGGCGCGGCCAGGATCACCGTGCGCGGGCGGTCCCGGGGCGCGATCGCGGCGGGCACCGCCTCGCGCGCGGCCTGCACGGCCCGGCGCACCTGTGCCCCGGCGCCGGCCAGGGCGCGCAGCGTGTCCGCCGCGTCGGCCCGGGCGATGCCGTCCTGGTCGTCCAGCAGGCCCTCGTCGAGGATGTTCATGCCCGCGCGGTACCGGGCCGGCGGGCCTCGTCCACGAGCAGCACCGGAATGTCGTCGACGACCGGGTACACCAGTGCGCACGCGGAGTTGTCGCAGGCCAGCGCGGCGTCCCCGTCCCGGTGCAGCGAGGCGTGGCAGACCGGGCAGGTCAGGATCGCCAACTGCGACGGTTCCAGATTCACGACATCTCCCACTTTTCCGGCCGGCCGCGCCGATTCGTACCCACTCGCCCCGATTCGGCGCGGCGGCCGTCCGATTGAACCCACCACACTACCGAGCCGACCGGTCAGCCCCGGACGAGTGCCAGCACCTCGTCGCGGACCGCGATCATCGTGGGCTCGTCGTCGGCCTCGACATTGAGCCGCAACAGCGGCTCGGTGTTGGAGGCACGCAGGTTGAACCACCACCGGTCGGCCACCACGGTCATCCCGTCCAGGTCGTCCACCACGGCGGTGGGTCGGCCCTCGAACGCGGCGCGCACCTTCGCGGTCGCGGCCGCCTGGTCGGCGACCTCGCTGTTGATCTCGCCGGACGCCGGGTAGCGGTCGTACTCGCTCGCGAACGCGGACAGCGGCAGGCTCTGGCCGCCGAGCGCGGCGAGCACGTGGATCGCGGCCAGCATGCCGGTGTCCGCCCGCCAGAAGTCGCGGAAGTAGTAGTGCGCGGAGTGCTCGCCGCCGAAGATCGCGTCGGTCTTCGCCATCTCGCCCTTGATGAACGAGTGGCCCACCCGGGTGCGCACCGCCCGGCCGCCGTGCTCGGTGACGATCTCCGGGACTGCGCGCGAGGTGATCAGGTTGTGGATGATCACCGGCGCGTCCTCGCCGTTCGCCCTGGCCCGGGCGATCTCGCGGACCGCGACCAGCGCGGTGACCGCGGACGGCGAGACCGGGTCGCCGTTCTCGTCGACGACGAAGCAGCGGTCGGCATCGCCGTCGAAGGCCAGGCCCAGGTCGGCACCGCTCTTGCGTACCTCGGCCTGGAGGTCGACCAGGTTCTTCGGGTCCAGCGGGTTGGCCTCGTGGTTGGGGAACGAGCCGTCCAGTTCGAAGTACAGCGGGACGATCTCCAGCGGCAGCCCGCTCGCGGCGCCCAGCACGCTGGGCACGGTGTGTCCGCCCATGCCGTTGCCCGCGTCCACGACCACCTTGAGCGGTCGGATGCCGGTCAGGTCGACCAGGCCCAGCAGGTGCGCGGCGTAGTCGGCCAGCACGTCGTGCTCGGTGATCGTGCCCGGTTCGCCGGTGTACTCGGGCACGCCCGCCTCGGCGAGCGCGCGGATGTCGGCCAGGCCGCTGTCCTGGCCGATCGGGGCGGCGCCCGCGCGGCACATCTTGATCCCGTTGTACTGCGCGGGGTTGTGGCTGGCGGTGAACATCGCGCCGGGAAGGTTCAGGCTGCCACTGGCGAAGTAGAGCTCGTCGGTGGAGGCCAGGCCGATGAGCGTGACGTCCGCACCCTGGGCGGCGGCGCCGGCGGCGAACGCGCCGGACAACTCCGGCGAGGACGGCCGCATGTCCCAGCCGATCACGATCGCGTCGGCCCCGGTGACCCGCACGAACGCCGCGCCCAGTGCCCGCGCGGTGTCGGCGTCCAGTTGCTCGGGGACCACACCCCGCACGTCGTACGCCTTCACGATCTGGGAGAGGTCGCGCACCCGAAGACTCCACTCGCTTGGCCGCGGTCCCGATTCGCCGCGGTAATGGCCGTTGACCGTCGATCCCTGCCCCGCGGACGACGCATCAGACCCTATCGGCCGGCGGTCAGCTCTCGGGTGAGCGCAGAACGCGCAGGTGACCGCGCCGACCGGCCTCGGGACGGCCGTCCCGGTCCGGCGGCTCGGGCGCGGGTTGCGGGGGTTGCGGCGGGCGGGCGGCCTCGCGCACGGCGTTGGCCAGCGCCTCGAGGTCGTCGCTGCTGGGCTTGCCCGCGCTCGGATCCGGCGCCAGGCGCACGACATCCCAACCACGCGGCGCGGTCAGCCGCTCCGAGTGCTCGGCGCACAGGTCGTAGCAATGGGGCTCGGCATAAGTCGCGAGAGGGCCCAGGACGGCCGTGGAGTCGGCGTAGACGTACGTCAACGTGGCGACTGCGGTTCGGCCGCAGGCGGTCCGCGAACAGCGACGTACAGGGCTCACGACGATGGACGGTACCGCAAGCGGGCCGAACCCGCGTCGTATCCGGGTGCGGTGTGACTCACGTGTCGCTCCTCACAGGGTGCGGACGGCGTCTCGCACCGCCGTTCGGCGCCCCGATCCGAGTGCGAACGAGCCCGCCCGGACCGATCCGCATCGGGCCGGCAGGCCCTAAGCTCGTCCCGTGCACAACGAGCACTCGGTCCCCTCTTCTCCTCGTGAGCGTGACCGGCGGCGCCGTAGTCGGCGCGACCGGCACGGCCGCGGCATGCGCGGTCCGCTCGCCCCGCCCCCCGTGCCGATCGCGCTGACTCGCGCGCAGCGGTTCGACGACCTCGCCGCCGACGTCGTCGAACGGCTCGCCAAGCGCTGGCCGCAACTGGAGGAGGTCCGCTTCGCGGTCCTGGACGTGCCCGAGGCCGAAACCGCGGTGAACGGCGACGAGGCCGTGGCGCTGGGCCGGCTGGTGCCGGCGACCAAGGGCGTCCCGGCGACGATCATCTTGTACCGCCGCCCGCTCGAACTGCGCGCCGAGGGCCGCACCGAGCTGGAGATGCTGGTCAACGACGTGCTCGTGGAGCAGGTCGCCGACCTGCTCGGGATGGATCCGGACACCATCGACCCCGACGACTGAGCGGTAGGCAGGAAACGACCCGGCCCGGGTCCCCGTCGAGGGGAGCCGGGCCGGGTCTTTTCCGCGTACGGCGGCGCTACTTCTGCGGGACCAGCAGGGACAGGTCCTCGCGCGCGTTGGGCACCACGACGGTCTCGGTGGTCGGCACGAACGGCTGCACCGTGAACGCGGCGGTCTTGCCCATCGTCTCGGTGATCGTGCGCACCGCGTGCACCGGCTGCGAGCCCGGCAGCGGTTCGGCGATCACCGCGAACCGGGCGGCGCCGGCGGGCACCGGGGCGGGCACCTGGATCGTGGTGCCGGCCGGCACCTCGACGTCCGCGGACACCGGCTCGCCCTTGTCCCCGATCGAGGTGAGTTTGACCTTGGCCGGGCCCTTGGGCGCGGTGAGCGAGACGGTGCCGGTGACCGCGCCGCCGGAGCGGTTCTCCGCGACCACCGCGCGTCCGGCGAGTTCGGGCGTGGCGGCCAGGAAGGCCACCTCGGCGTCCGCTCCGGTGCCCTGCACCACCCGCACGCCGGCGATGATGTCCGCGCGTCCGGAGGTGAGCCGCAGGGCGCCCGCGTCGCTGCGGTTGACCGGGCCGAGGTCGATCACCGTCAGCTTGGTGCCCTTGACCTCGGTGCTCTCGTGCTCGACCGGCTTGAAGGTGTTCACCTTGCCGGCCACGGACAGTTGCACGTCGGTGTTCTCGCCGCTGGGCGAGAGCAGCATGAGCTGCACGTTGCCCGCGTCGCCGGTGATCGCGGGCAGGCCGGTGATCACCAGGTTGCGGCCCGGCGCCCCGGCCGAGGGCAGCCAGTCGGTGCCCACCGCGCCCTCCTGGTCCCGGATCGCCGCGCCGACGCGGCCGGTGCGGGCGATCACGTGCACCGCCACGCCCGGGAAGACCGCGCTCGGGTTGAGCGTGCGCAGCAGCACCGGCAGCGTCGCGCCGGGCGCCAGGGACAACCCGCGGCCCGCCTCGGCGTCGATCGGACCGTTGGGCCCGAACAGCTCAACGTCGACCACGGCCGGCGTGTCCTTGCTGTTGGACAGGTACAGGTACGCGTCGCGGTTCTCGGCGGTGGAGGTGCCCACGAACCAGCGGTCGGTGGTCGGCGCCTCGCAGGCCAGGCCGGCCAGGCCGCGGCCGGCGCCACTGGGTACCCGGGTGACCGCGCCGGCCGTGAAGCCCGGCGCGAACGCCCCCGCGGCGTTGCCCACGAGCGGCGGGACGTCGATGTTGTCCACGTTGAAACTCGCGAGCTTGCCCGGGGCCTCGACCTTGGTGCGTGCCTTGGTGCGGTCGCCGAGTTCGACGACGCTCGCCTCACCGCCGCTCGTGGGGTTCTGCGCGGGCGGGGTCAACGCGGAGACCACGGTCGAGCTGCCGGGCAGCTCGCGGATCGTCGGACAGCTCAGCTCGGACTGCTGCATCGGCACCCGGCCCGCCGCGGGCGGCGGTGCCGCCTTGCTCTCGGTCGGGCGGGTGACGATCGCCAGGCCGACGACCGCGGCCAGCAGCGCGACGACGACGGCCAGGGAGAGGGTGGTGCGCTTCACGGGCGGTCTCCCTGCGAGGGCGGCGGCCAGGGTTGGTCACCCGGGCTCGGCTCGGGCGGCCAGCCGCCTTGGTCCGGGTAGGCGTTCGGGTCGTACTGCGGCGCGGGCACCACGTTGCCGTACTCGTCGTAGACGGGGTGCTGCGGCTGGGGCGGGACCCAGCCGTAGGAGCCGGCCGCGTCCGACCCGTCCGGCGCACCCGGCGCGGCCGGGGCGCCCTGGTCGTACTGGTAGTCCGGGTAGCCCTGGTACTCCTGCCCGTAGTCCTGCTGCGGGTACTGCTCGTAGGCCGGTGTCGCGGCGGCGTCGTAGGACGCGCCGTTCCACGCCTCCACCGGCACCGGCGCCTCGGCCGGGTCGGTGCGCTGCTCGGGGAAGCCGAACGCGTCCGAGCCCTCGGCGGCCACCGCGACCGGTACCGCCTCCGGGGCCGGCACCGGCTCCTCCGACTCGGCCTTGGCCCGGCGGGCGCGGCGCCCGGTGCCCTCGCCGGCGGCCGGGGCCGCCGGGGCGTCGGCTTCCGGCAGGTCGTCGTCGGTGCCGCGTCGACGGGCGGGCAGCGCCATGACGAACACGACGAACACCAGGACGCCCTGGACGAGCAGCCAGATGCCGTGTCCGCCGGACGAGTGCACGATTTCGAGCCGGCCCGCCTCGGGCCGCAGCTCGAAGCCCTGCGCCCAGCCGTCCAGCGTGCGGGCGGTCAGCTTCCGGCCGCCCTGGGTGGCCTCCCAGCCCGAGTCGGCGCGCTCCGCGAGTCGCAGGATTCGACCCTGGGGGCCGGCCTCGATCCGGGTGGACACGCCCTCGCGGGTGGAGGGGACCGCCGCGCTGCGACCGTCGGGGTCGACGATCAGCGCGCGGCCGACCGGATATTGCAGACGCCACAGGGTGGCGCCCTGGGTCGCGCCGACCCGGGCCAGGCCCGGCGTGCCGTCCAGGCGGGCGGCCAGTTCGCCGCCCACCGGCGGCTTGAGCTGCACGAACTCGATGCCGTACGGGGCGAGCATGCTCGCGCTCGCGCCGCCGCCACCGGAGAGCAACTTGCCCAGGAACGTGTCGAACTGCCGGTACGTGGACGCCTTGGGCGCCAGTTCGACGTCGCCGAGCACCGGGCCCGAGCCACGCACGATCGTGTAGGCGACGTTGCCCGGCTCGGGCGAGGTCAGCACCAGCGTGCGCGGATGGCGCGGCCCGGCGGCCTCCTCGGCCACGAACGCGGGCACCACGACCGGGTCGCGGCGCTCCAGCGGCCCGTTCGCGCCCTGCCACAACCAGACGCCGGCCGCCGCGACCGGGGTGAGCCCGGCCAGCACGGTCAGCACCACGGCGGTGGGCTGGCGCCAGCCGAAGCTGCCGGCCGCGACCCGGGTACGGGCGTCCTCGGCGCCGACCATCGCCGCGGCGACGTAGCCGAGCGCGATCACCACCACGGCCGTGCCGGGCCAGGCGGGCACCTTGTCGCCGGTGGCCTCGACGGTGAGTTCGACATGGCTGACCACGATCGCCAGGAGCAGGCCGACCAGGGCCACCGCCCACGCGCCCAGCACCGCCGCGCGCCGCGAGTCGCGCAACAGCGCGGCCAGCGCCACCAGCAGCAGCGCGCCGGTCAGCCACAGCGGCAGGGTGCCGGGACCGCCCGGGTCCAGAAGCAGCAGGCCGACCGGACTGGTGCCCTTCTCGGCCAGCGCGTCGCCGGCCAGCCCGGGCTCGGTCAGGAACAGCTTGGGGTTGCCCGCCAGGGCCAGGGTCCACGGGCCGAGCAGGACCAGCGGGGTGCCGAGCACGACGCCGATGCGCACCAGCAGGCCCGGGCCCGGTCGCGGGCCGAGCAGTCCGGCGAAGGACACCCCGACGGCGATCAGCGCGAGCAGCGCGACCGCGAGCCACAACAACGGGGCGAACGCCGCCGCGACGGCCAGCGCCAGGCCGGTGGCCCAGCCGGCGCGCATGGACGGCTTGAGGTCGCCGGCGCCGAACACCTGGGCCGCGCCGCGCGCGACGACGGGAGCCAGCACGAGGGCGACCGCGGTGCCGATCCGACCGGAGGCGATCGCGCCGGTGGCCACGGGGGTCAGCGCGTACACGGCCGCGCCCCACACCCGCACGCCGGGCGCGGACACCAGTCGGCGGGTGCACAGGTAGGCGCTGATCCCGGCCAACGGGACGCTGCCGATCAGCAGTACCGCGACCGCGGTGCCGGCCTTGCCGAACAGCAGGGTCGCGAACGCGGCGAGCGCGCCGACATAGGGCGGGGCGCTCGCCGCCTCGCCGAAGCCGACGCCGTGCCAGGTGTCGCGGTAGCGGTCCCACAGATCCGCCGCACCCTCGGGTGGGGGCAACAGGGCGCCGCCGAACAGGCTTCCGCCGCCGAGCAATTCGCGGGCGGCGAACAGGGTGATCAGGGTGAGCGCGACGGCGAGCGAGAGTCCGGGGCGGCGCATCAGCACACGCAGCTTGACGAAGCTCTCCGAGTCGAGCGACTCGGCGTCCTCGTCGACCGGGCCCGATTCCGCGCTGCTGTGTCGGCCGGAGCGGGTCTCCGGCTCCTCGCTGCGCCGCAGGTTGCCCAGCAGCCCCTCGGCGGCATGGCGCACGGTGGCCGCGCGGCTGGGGAACAGGTCGCCCAGGTCCTTGTCGGACGTCGTCCGGGTGCGGGCCCGGGCCCGGCGCGCGGACAGGAATCCGCCGGGGCGCAGCAACACCGAGATGGTGCCGAGCAGTTCGTCCAGGGCCATGCCGGGCAGCTTGCCGAGCAGGTAGCCCAGGCTGCGGAACAGACCGCCGAACAACAGCCGGAACCAGAGCAGCGGCCAGCCCGCGCCGGTGGTGTTCGCCAGCAGGGTGTAGGCGGCCCCCGCGCGGTCCACCCGGTGCGGGCGGTTCGCCGCGACGTCGATCGGTCGGCGCTCGCGCGTGGCCGCCTCGGCGTGTTGCACCACCGCGTCCGGCACGATCACCACGCGGTGTCCGGCGGCGTTGACCCGCCAGCCGAAGTCGGTGTCGTCGCGCGAGAGCGGCAGGTGCGGGTCGAAGCCGCCCAGGCCCTCCCACACGTCGCGGCGCACCAGCATGCCCGCGCTGGAGACGGAGAGCACACCGCGCACCGCGTCGTGCTGGCCCTGGTCCTGCTCGCGGCGCTCCAGGCCGGTCCAGCGTCGGCCGCTGCCGGTGAGGGTGGTGCCGACCTCGAGGAGTTGCCTGCGGTCGTACCAACTGCGCACCTTGGGGCCGAGCACGGCCGCGGAGGGCAGTTCGTCGGCGGCGCGCAGCAGCAGGTGCAGCGCGTCGGGTGCGGGCTCGCTGTCGTCGTGCAGGAGCCACAGCCACTCGACCGGTTCGGTCGACCGCGGCGGGCGGTCCTGGTCGGTGTCGCCGTACGGGTCGGACGCGTCGTACGCGTCGATCCGATAGGGCAGGGACGCGGGATCGAGGTGCGGCGCGGCACGCAGGGCTTCACTCACGGCGGCACCGAACGCGGTCCGTCGCTCGGCGTGCAGCACCGAGCCCTGACCGAGCGCGTCCTCCAGCAGACCGGCCGAGGCATCGGTACTGCCGGTGTCGACCGCGACGACGCGCTGGACCGGGCGCTCCTGACCGAGCAGGCCGGTCAGTGTGCCGGGCAACCAGCGTGCCCCGTCATGGGCGACGAGGATCGCGGTGACTATGTGCCGTGAAAAAGCCGGAGCTTGCGCGTATGCCGACTGATGGCTGAAAAGTGACATCGAGTGCGGTGACCCCGGGGGGCTCGAAGCGGCGTGGTACCAGCGGTCCGGCATCCGGCCGAACGGCGAACACACTACGCGACGGGCACCCCGCGCCCGCTCTGCTCGGGGTCGCGGCCTCGGCCGACGCCCCTGGGCGGGCGATGCTCAGCGGGCGTCGCTCAGACGGCCGCCTTCTTGAGTCGGCGCCGCTCGCGTTCGGACAATCCGCCCCAGATGCCGAAGCGTTCGTCGTTGGCCAGCGCGTATTCCAGGCACTCGTCGCGCACCTCGCACGCGAGGCAGACCTTCTTGGCCTCTCGTGTCGAGCCGCCCTTCTCCGGGAAGAAGGACTCGGGGTCGGTCTGCGCGCACAGTGCCCGCTCCTGCCAACCGAGCTCCTCCTCCTCGCTCTCGCCGTCGGCGACCAGTAGCTGGAACAGCTCGCCCATCGCGTGCCTCCTCGACCCGTTTTTGCGTCCCCGTGATTAAGCCGTTACCGGTAACGGTTCACGACGTGTGTGAAATTACAAGCGCGTCGTTGCTGCGACGTCAAGCCGGGCTCTGCTATTAGGGCGGGGATTCACTCCCCGGGACCACAGCAATCCGGATTGACCACATAAATGGACAGATCCGGACAAGCACTGTGCCACGCGATCGCTTCGACGTTCCGGGCGGGAGCGTACCGGCGGGAGTCGCGGCGACATTCGATGCCAACCCGTGATGACCTCTGCAATGGACTACGCCTCACACCGTCCGCGCAGTTCCCGGGACGGGCCCGAAAACCGCGATGATGACCGAGGTCACACATCGACGTCGGTTGCCGATGTCACCCGGAAATGGGCCTCCCCGTGCCCTGCGGGCTTCAATCCCTTCCCAGGATTCCTCACCCGAATCGGGCAGCGGGCGTCCGATTGGGGTGCGGACCGGCGCGGGCGCACCGCGGCGAGTTGACACGGCCACCCCGTAGACGGTCTTCTTTTCCCATGTCCGCACGCTGCAGCCGTTACCGGAGTCGTCCTGTCGACGTCCGTCGGGTGTTCAGCGCGCTGTGTCCGCCGTGCGACCACGTGTACAGCTGTTGTCCGGGCTGTATCGCCTGAGGACGCCTTTTCGGCTGTCCTCCGCGCAAGCGGCGGCACTCTTTTCCCCCTTTATCGGCACGGCCGTTCGATTCGGCCGAATGTCCGTTCGGGATGTTGTCGGCCGCTCGCGTGTTCGCTTTCGCTCCGTCGCGTTCGCCTGATCCGCCGCGCCAGAAACAAGCGCAGACATCTCGAAGGACTCCCCTATGTCCAGCGACATCACCGTCGCCGGCGACCCGCTCGCCGCCCCCGCCGTGCTCGCCCTCCCCGTCGCTCCCCCCGTGCGTCCGGCCGTCGCCCGGCTCGCCGCGCTCGCCCGGCAGCATGCCGGCCTGGTCGCGGCCGAACTCGACCAGGTCCGCTACGACCCGATCTCCCGCTGGTACAAGCGGCTCGCCGCGACCGAGGACATGGAGGTCTGGCTGCTGAGCTGGCTGCCCGGCCAGGGCACCGGACTGCACGACCACGGCGGCTCGTCCGGCGTGTTCACCGTGGTCTCCGGCGAACTGCACGAGCGCTCCCTGGTGGTCACCCCGCTGCGTCGGGCCGGCGCCCGCGAGCGGGTGCTCACCGCCGGCACCACCCGCGTGTTCGGGCCGACCTATGTACACGAGGTGACCAACATGGGCACCGAACCGGCGATCAGCGTGCACGTGTACACGCCGCGGCTGGACTCGATGAACCTGTACGACGCCGGCGAGGACATCGCGCGGCCCAGCTTCGCGCCGCTGCGTCGGGTCGGCGTCGAGCGTTCGGGAGAGCAGTGGTGAGCGCGGTCGACCGACTCCTGGAACAGGCTCGGGCCAAGCTCGCCCGGGTGACCCCCGAACAGGCGCACGCCGCGTTCCACGACGGCGCGGTGCTGGTGGACACCCGCCCCGACTTCCAGCGCGACGCGGACGGCGCGGTGCCGGGCGCGTTGGTGATCGAACGCAACCACCTGGAGTGGCGCCTCGATCCCGAGGGCACGGCGCGGGTGCCCGAGGCCACCGGCTACGACCTGCGCGTGGTCGTGTTGTGCGACGAGGGCTACGCGTCCAGCCTCGCGGCGGCGTCGCTGGTGGACCTGGGCCTGTCCGGGGCGACCGACCTGATCGGCGGCTTCCAGGCGTGGAAGGCGGCCGGCCTGCCGGTGGTGCCCGCCCCGGGCCGCAATCGTCGGTAGAGCGCCGCGCCGAGCACAAGCAGCAGCGCCGCGCCGTAGCCGATCTGGTGGGTGGCCCGGATCTGATCCGGGGTCAGCTCCAGGCCCCAGGTGAGATAGAGGGCATATCCCGCCGGGCCCAGCGCGAGCCACTCCGGGCGCCGCCCGTCCAGCGCCACCAGCGCGACCACGAGCAGCGCGTACCAGGGGTAGGCCGGGGTCAGCACGAACAACATGCCGCCGGTCATCGTGAGCGCGCCCTGCCACGGGCGGTCCGGGTCGGCGCGGGCGGCCACCACGACGGCGAGCACGATCAGTACGACGACGGCCGCGTAGGGGGTGAGGCCGGTCGGCAGCACCAGTCCGAGCAGGCCGAAGCGCGCGCCGTCGTCGTACCGTTCCTCCTCCAGGTAGCCGGGCAGGTAGCCGAACACGGCCGGCCCGACCGCGAGCACGTGCGGAAGATAGACCAGCAACACGGTGAGCCCGGCCGAGGCGAGCAGCCGCACCGGCGACCGACGCAGCCCACCGACCAGGGCCGCGGCCGGAAACATCTTCGTCGCGACGGCACCGCCGAGCAGCACCCCGCCCAGGATCGGCCGGCGCCCGGCGACCGCGGCCAGTCCGAGCACCATCAGCAGCACGCCCAGCACGTCCACGTGCGCGTTGTTGCCCGCCTCGATCGCGACCATCGGACACCACGCCCACAACACCGCGTGTCGGGGATCGCGGCCGAACCGGCGCAACACCACGAGCAGCGCGAGGGTCACCAGCACGGCCAGCAACGCGGCGGCGGCCTGGACCGGTTCGCGCCGGCCGGACGGGGTGACCACGTGCACGAGCCAGTAGTACGCCTCGGCCACCGGCGGGTAGATGGTGTGCACGTCGGGCCGGTTGATCCGGGTGCACGAGCCGTCCGGCAGCGGGTGTTTGAACCACCCGGCGCACTCGCCCCTCGGGAACAACCACGCGTCGCGGAAGCCGGCCACCTCGGGATCCGCCGGGGCGTGCGCGTACGGCGAGCGGCCCGCCGCCTGGACCCGCCCGTCGAACGCGTAGCGGTAGGCGTCGTCGCTGGTCCGCGGTGGGGCGCCGGCCGCCAACGCGGGCAGCGCGAGCGCACCGATCAGGATCAACGGCACCGCGCGGCGCACCGGCAGCCGATGCACGAGCCGGACACCGAGCGCGAACAACACCCAGGCGACGCCGTACACGACGTACACGCCCACACTGCCGGGGTGCGTCCACGGGCCGTACACCGCGCAACCGACGGCGCCCGCCAGGCCGAGTCCGGTGCCGGCGGCGGCGATCGTGGTCGGGGTGCTCCTGGTCGGGCCGGTGTCGGCCGTGCTGTTCGGGGTCGCCGTGCTCGATGACATGGCGCGAGTCTGTGCGTCGCGAGGCCGTTTTCGGGGCATCCCGGGCCGACCGTCAGCACTTTGTAAGGCGGTCAATGGGGGCCGGCGGCGGGTTTTCGGCGTTGGCTGGGCACATGAAGCTCGACATCCGCTTGCCGGACCCGCCCGCCGGGTTGCGCCGCGGTCCGTTCCGGGCCGGCGCGTTTCGCGGCGCACTGCACGATCCGCGTACCACCGTACTGGTCGGCCGGCTGCTCGGCCTCGCCTTCCTGATCTGCTTTCTGACCGGCTTGTTCAGTCATCTGCTCCAGCATCAGCCGCACTGGCTCGCGCTGCCGTCCCGGCCGGTGTGGGGGTATCGAGTCACCCAGGGGCTGCACGTGGCGACCGGCATCGCGGCGGTGCCGCTGCTGCTGGTGAAGTTGTGGGTGGTCTATCCGCGGCTGTTCGCCTGGCCGCCGGCAACGTCGGTCGCGCACGCGCTGGAGCGGTTGTCGATCGCGGTGCTGATGATGGCGGCGATCTTCGAACTGGTCACCGGGCTGCTGAACATCGTGCAGTGGTATCCGTGGCCGTTCCCGTTCGTGCCGGCGCACTACTGGATCGCGTGGGTCGCGGCCGGGGCGGTCACCCTGCACGTCGCGGTGAAGCTGCCGCTGATCCTGGCGCACCGGCGGCGTCCCCGGGGCGTCGCGGCCGAGCGCGAAGGGCCCTCGCGACGCGGCCTGTTGACCGTGTTGGGCGGCGGCGTGGGCGTGGTCACCCTGGCCACCGTGGGACAGACGGTGACTCCGCTGGGGCGGGTGTCGGTGCTGGCGCCGCGGCGGGCGGACCTCGGCCCACAGGGCCTGCCGGTGAATCGCACGGCGCGGGCGGCGGGCGTGTTGACGGCGGTCCGCGATCCCCAATGGCGGCTGGAGGTGGCCGGGCCGAGGCCGTTCGCGCTCACCCGCACCGAGTTGTTGGCGATGCCGCAACACGAGGCCACGCTGCCGATCACGTGCGTCGAGGGCTGGAGCGCGTCGGCGCACTGGTCCGGCGTGCGGATTCGGGACCTGATGGCTCGGGCGGGCGCGCCGCCCGGGGCCCGGCTGCGGGTGTTCTCGCACGAACTGTTCAGCCCGTACTCGGTGATGGACATGCCGGACGAGTGGGCGCGCGACTCGCTGACCCTGTTGGCGTTGATGCTGGAAGGCGCGCCGCTGGCCGAGGACCACGGCTACCCGGCCCGGATCATCGCGCCGAACCGGCCGGGCGTGCTCCAGACGAAGTGGGTCGACCGGATGGAGGTGCTGGGATGAGCACGGCGATCGAGCCCGAGCCGGTCCGGCCGCGAACCGGGCGCACGGTGAACGCCGTTCGACTCGTGCTGGGCGCCGCCGGGCTGGCGGGCATCGGCTGGGGCGTGGCGGGCACCTGGGACGACCCGTTCCTGACCGCGCGGGTGGGGCTGGCGAAGTGGTTGGTCGGCGGATTGCTGCTGCACGACGCGGTCTTCGCGGTCGCGGTCTTCACCGTCGCCGCGCTGACGATGCGGGTGCGGCCGGGTCCGCCCGCGTGGGTGCGACGAACCGTCCTGGGCGGCGCGGCGGTGGGGGTGGTGGGCACGCTGATCGCCCTCCCGGCGCTGCTGCGCCCGCTCCCGACACAGAACCCGTCGGTGCTGCCGTTGGACTACGCGCGGGGCCTGGTCATCGTGTGGGCGGCGGTCGGGGTGGGGACGGCGGCGGTGCTGGTATTGCGCGGGGCGCGGCGGCGGGGGCGGGGCGGGGGTTGATGTGGTGGGGGTGAGGTGAGGTGAGCTGAGGGCGGGTGGGGGGGTGGGGGTGGGGTGCCGAACGAGGCGGCTCGGGCGCGGCGGTGCGCGGGGGCACTGGGGGGGCACGGGGGCACGGGGGCACGGGGGCGCGGCGGTGCGGCGGTGCGGCGGTGCGCGGCGTGGCCGGGATACGGGTTTGGGTGCGGAGTGCGGTGAGGGTGGCGTTCGGAGGTGGCGCTCCGATTCGAGTGTGAAGTGCGGCGCGAGTGGGGCGCGGGGGGCCGCGCTCCCGTTCGGGTGGGGAGCGCGGTGAGGGTTGGGCTCGGGGCCTGCGCTCCTGTTCGCGTGCGGAGCACGGTGACCGGTGGGGCTCGGAGGTGGCACTCCGGGGCGCGGTGAGGGCGGGGCTCGGAGGTGGCGCCCCGGGACGGGTGTGGAGCGCGGTGACGGTGGGGCTCGGAAGTGGCACCCCGGGACGGGCGCGGAGCGCGGTGACCGGCGGGGCTCGGAAGTGGCACCCCGAGGCGGGCGCGGAGCGCGGTGACCGGCGGGGCTCGGAAGTGGCACCCCGAGGCGGGCGCGGAGCGCGGCGACCGTGGGGCTCGGAAGTGGCACCCCGAGGCGCGGGGGGGGAGGCGCGTCGGGCGCTGGCGACGGG
>NZ_JBHZAV010000170.1:0-19582 GCF_042754445.1 Embleya sp. NPDC059213 | reverse complement strand
GGCGGTTTCTGTGCGTGTCGTTTGTGGCAGGGAGGGTTGTCCGACCTCGTGTCGGTCGGCGAGGATCGGCCGTTGGAGGACCCGCCCGCCGCCCGGCCGCATTTTCATGACGAAATCCCGGGACGCGTCGGCGAGACGCGTGTGGTACCGCATCGTCGGACCCGAGCCGGCTGAACGAGGAGCAACGGGGCATGGGTCGACTGGGCAACATCTGGCCGCGCCGCAGATCGGGGGCGCCGGCCGGCGACGGCGCCGCCCCGGATCCCGCCGCGGCGCCGGCGGCGGACGGGGCCGGCGCACCCGCCGTGCCCGCGTCGACGCCGGATCCGGCGGGTGTCGACTCGACGGCGCCGGCCAACCCGGAGGTCGCACCGGGGAGTTCGACCGAGCCGGTGCCGGTGCCGGCCCAGGTGGGGCCGGCCGATCCCGATGCGGCCGACGCGTCGCCGCGGCCGGACGTGGTCGGCGCCGGGGACGACGTCGTGGGCGCGGGTGCGGACGCGGGCACGGTCCTCCCGACGCAGGCCGACGGCAAGGGGCCCGCCACGGCGCCTGTTTCGACCCTCGCACCGCCTTCCTCCCCGGCCCCCGCCCCGGTCCGGCCGTGGACCGGCGTCGGCTCGCGGTTCGGCGAGCCGGGCCAACCGCTGCGGCGTTCCTCGCCGTTCTACATCGGCTTCATCGGCGGACTCGGGCTGATCACCGCGTGGTTCCTGGCCCAGGCGGTGATGGGCATTCAGCACGTGCTGATCATCATCCTGATCTCGTTCTTCCTGGCCGCGGGCCTGAACCCGTTCGTGGAGCGGCTGGAGCGTCGCGGCATGGCCCGCCGCTGGGCGGTGTGCACGGTCGCCTTCGGCTTCGTGCTCGTGACCGCCGGGTTCGTCACCGCGATCGCACAACCGCTGGTCGACCAGACGTCGAGCCTGATCAACTCCATCCCGGACAGCCTCACCGAGCTGCGCAACAACGAGCGGTTCCGCAAGCTGGACGAGAAGTACGACCTGGTCACCCGGGCCAAGGACTGGGCCGCCAACGCCAATACCGCGCAGAACGTGGCGGGCGGCCTGTGGGGCTTCGGCAAGATGGTGCTGACCTCGGTGTTCGACACGCTCACCGTGATCGTGTTGACGCTGTACTTCCTGGGCGCGCTGCCCAGCATCAAAAACCACCTGTACAACCTGTTCCCGAGGTCGCGTCGGGCCCGGGTGCGGCTGCTCGGCGACGAGATCCTGTCCGGGATCGGCGGCTACGTGAACGGCGCGCTGATCGTGGCCACTTGCGCGGGGTTGTCCTCGTTCATCTTCCTGATGATCCTGGGCAACGACTACGCGCTGCCGCTGGCCTTGGTGATCGCCTTCACCGACCTGATCCCGATGATCGGCGCCACCATCGGAGCCGCGGTGGTGTCGATCGTGGTCTTCTTCGACTCCCCCGGCAAGGCACTCACCTGCGTGATCTTCTTCCTGGCCTACCAGCAGTTCGAGAACTACCTGATCTATCCGCGGGTGATGAACCGTGCGGTGAACGTACCGCCGGCGATCACGGTGATCGCGGCGTTGGTCGGTGGCGCGCTGCTGGGGGTGACCGGGGCGCTGCTCGCGATTCCGATCGCGGCCGCCGTACTGCTCATACTTCGCGAAGTGGTCACCCCGCGTCAGGATCAAGCCTGAGGTTGTCAATCGTCCCTCGGGATGATGTGTGTGACTTCCCTCGCCCCTGTGGGCGGTTTCGCGCCCGTCGCGCGGCTGCCGTCGGCAGCGGCATTCCGGGCCTAAGCTCGAAACCTCGGTACTCGAGTCCCGGTACCCCGGTACCCTCGTCGGCTCGTACGCCGAAACCGTCCTGCAAACCACCCTGGGAGTGCGGCAACAGATGATCGAAGCGAGAGGGCTCACCAAACGCTACGGAACCAAGCTGGCGGTGGATCAGCTTTCCTTCCAAGTGCGTCCGGGCTCGGTGACCGGCTTCCTCGGCCCCAACGGCGCCGGTAAATCGACCACCATGCGGATGATCCTCGGGTTGGACGCGCCCACCGGCGGCAACGTCACGGTCAACGGTCGCCCGTACAACCATGTCCAGGCCCCGCTGCGGGAGATGGGCGCGCTGCTGGACGCCAAGGCGATGCACGGCGGCCGGACCGCGTACAACCACCTGCTGTGCCTGGCGCAGAGCAACGGCATCCCCAACCGCCGGGTGGACGAGGTACTCGGGATGGTCGGCCTGACCCAGGTCGCCAAGAAGCGGGCGGGCGGCTTCTCGCTCGGCATGGGCCAGCGGCTGGGCATCGCCTCGGCGCTGCTGGGCGACCCCGGCATCCTGATGTTCGACGAGCCGGTCAACGGGCTCGACCCCGAGGGCATCCTGTGGATCCGCAACCTGATGAAGCAGCTCGCTTCCGAGGGTCGCACCGTCTTCGTCTCCAGCCACCTGATGAGCGAGATGGAGGTGACCGCCGACCACCTGATCGTGATCGGTCAGGGGCGGATGATCGCCGACACCTCGATGCGCGACTTCATCGAGACCAACTCGCAGTCGTTCACGGTGGTGCGCTCGCCGCAGGTGGACAAGCTCAACACGCTGCTCCAGGGCAAGGGCGCGACGATCACCCCCGACCAGGCGGTGGCGGGCGCGTTCCGCGTGCACGAGTTGCCGCCCGCGGCGATCGGTGACCTGGCCGCCGAGCACGGCATCGCGCTGCACGAACTCTCGCCGCGCTTCGACTCGCTCGAAGAGGTCTATATGCGGATGACCCAGCACAGCGTGGAGTACCGCGCCGGGCTGCCAGGCGGCCCGCCGCCCGGCTGGGGGCCGCCCGGGATGGCGCCGCCGCCCGGCTACCCGCAGCAGGGGGGTCCGCAGTTCGCCGGTCCGCCGCCCGGTTACCCGCAGCAGGGCGCGCCCGGCGCGCCGTGGGGAGCCCCCGTCGGGGCACCGGGCACCGGCGCCCCGACCCTGTCCAAGCCGCAGTCCAACGGAAGCGAGGGCTGAGCGATGGCACAGAACACTCCGCCCCCCATGCCGCAGAACCAGCCGCACATGATGCCGCCGGCGCAGATGGCTCCCCCGCAGCAGACGCTCCCGCAGCAGGGTGGGCAGTTCGTGCCGCCCGCGCAGCAGGCGCCCTACCCGCCGGTGCACCAGATGCAGCTCGGCGGTCAGGTCGGTGGCGGCAACGCGGGCTTCGGCCGGGTGCTGCTGTCCGAGTGGACCAAGATCCGCACGGTCCGCTCGACCATCTGGACGCTGGTCGTGATGGTGGTGCTGATCCTGGGTCTGGGTGTGCTGCTCGCCGGCACGGTCAAGCCGGACACCGACGACGACTACGTGAGCGTCTCGCTGATCGGTGTGATCGTCGCGCAGCTCGCCGCCGCGACGCTGGGTGTGCTGACCATCTCCGCCGAGTACACGACGGGCATGATCCGCACGACCTTGACCGCGTACCCGCGCCGGCTCCAGGTGTTGGTGGCCAAGGGCGTGGTCTTCGCGGGCCTGATGTTCGCGGTCGGTGTGGTCACCATGGGTCTGACCGCGATGATCGGCAAGTCGATGCTGACCTCACGGATCGGCGACTCCACCGCCGATGTCGACCTGCTCCGCAGTGTCGTCGGCGGTTCGCTCTACCTGGCCGTGATCGGGCTGTTCGGGCTCGGCCTGGGCGTGTTGTTGCGGCACTCGGCGGGCGCGATCACCGCGCTGATGGGCGCCATCCTGCTGCCGATGATCATCGGCCCGTTCCTGCCGCAGTCGGTCGGCGAGAAGGTCATGCAGTACTCGCCGATGTTCGCGCTGGGCAAGCTGATCGGCGGTGGCGGCGACGACGGCGGACCGGGCCCGTGGCCCTCGCTGTTGCTGATCGCGACGTACGCGACGGTCGTGCTGATCGCGGGCGGGATTCGGCTGCGTTCGCGCGACGTGTGAGCCGGCCGGTTCCGCGGTTGGGCCCGATCGGCCGACCGTCCGCCGGGGCAATCGGCTGACCATTCGTCAAAAATGTTGGTCCGTATACCGAAAAGGTCTCGCTCGACAGTCGTCGAGCGGGGCCTTTCGGCCGTTTTGGGGGCGACTCGCACAGTCGTCGAAAGCACATCGAAAGATGGTCCGACGATATGCTCACGTCTCATGTATGGGCAGGGGGATCCAGGAACACCCAACGCAGCGGACGCGGCACCTGTGCGCGTTCCCGCTCCCGTTCACCAGAGCCGGCGCTCGGGGGGCGGAGTGGCTGCGGGGCTCGGTTCCGCGGCGGCCGTCTTCGCATTGGCGGGGATCGCGACCGCCGTCGTCCTGCTGGGCGATTCGGACACCGTATGGCAGTCGGTACTCGCCGGCACGCTGCTCACCACCGCCGTCGCGCTGTCCTCGATCGCCGCGTGGTTGCGCCATCGGGTCTCCGAGCGGCGGATCGCCCGACTGCGTGAGCTGACCGTGCGTCAGGCCGCGGAAAGCGCCCGGCTGGAGGCCGAACGCGCCCGTCTGGAGACGGAACACGACGAGTTGTTGCGCGGACGCGCCGCGCTCGCCGACGAGGAGACCCTGATGCGCGGCCGGGTCCACGACGTGTTCGTGAACCTGTCGATGCGCACGCTGACCCTGGTCGAGCGGCAGCTCGACCTGATCGAGAAGCTCGAACACGGCGAGGACGAACCCCAGCGACTCCAGGACCTGTTCCGGCTCGACCACCTCGCCACCCGGATGCGACGCAACAGCGAGAACCTGCTCGTGCTCGCCGACGCGGACGAGCGGCGCGGGCGACGCCCACCGATCCCGCTCCTGGACGTGGTGCGCGCCGGTGTCTCCGAGATCGAGCGCTATGAGCGCATCGACGTCGGCCACGTACCGCGCGCCGAGGTGCTCGGTCGTGCCGCCGACGACGTCGGCCACCTGCTCGCCGAGCTCCTGGAGAACGCCGCCGCGTACTCGGCGCCCGAGTCCCGGGTGGAGATCGGCGGCTGGACGCTGGAGAACGGCGAGGTCGTGTTGTCGGTGGACGACAACGGGATCGGCGTACCGGCGGACCGGCTCACCGAATTGAACTCGCAGATCGAACGGGACAGCACCGAGGAGGAGGCCGCCGGCGGCGGTGGCGGCCTGGGCGTGTTCGTGGTCGGCCGACTGGCTCGCCGACACGGCATCCGGGTGCAGTTGCGCCCGCGCCCGCAGGGCGGCCTGAGCGCGGTCGTGGTGATCCCGGCGACGGCCTTCAACGGTCAGGGCCCCTCGCCCGCCGAGTTCTCCGCCGAGCGCGATCGGGAACAGGAGCGCGAGCGGGACCGGATGGCCATCCCGGGCGTGGCCCCCGGCGCCCGGGCCATCCCGCCCGGCGCGGCCCGACTGGCGTTGCCGGCGGCCCGGCCGGTCGAGGCCGGTGCGCCGCCCGCCGTCGCGGTCGATCCGCCGACGCGGGCCGGGGCCGCCGCGCCGCGCGGTCCGGTGGTGCCGCGCGAGGACGCCGCACCACCCGCCCGGACACCCAAGGGGCTGCCCAAGCGCACGCCGGCCGCCAACCCCGCGCCGACGCCGGAGGAGGCGACGGCCAAGCTGACCGCCCCGGGCGCGCTGTTCGCGGCCGGCGAGGCGGTCGAGGCCGGGACGGCAGCGGCCGACGGGGCCACGGCTTCGGCGAAGCCGGCCGCCGTGGTCGCGCCGCCCGCCCGGCGCGGTGCCGCGGTGTCGAAGTCGGCCAAGGCCGTTCCTGCTCCCGCTCCCACGAAGCCGGACTCGGCCGCCGGTGGGGACGGCACGGGGCCCGCCGTCTCCGCGGTCGGCCGCACCCGACGCGGGTTGCCCAAGCGCCTCGTGGCGGGCGACAACAGCGGTGCGATGCGCGTCGTACCCGCCGCGGACGCGTCCCGGGACACCGGCACGCTCTCCGCCGACGAACTGCGCAAGCGGCTGACCGGCTTCCAGGAGGGTCTGGAGGCGGCTCGCCGGGAGGGCGAGGCGACCGACCCGGTCGTGTCGTCCGACGAAGAACCCACCTTCCCGCCGCCCGCGCGGGAGGAGACAGGAGGTGGAGACCGGTGACCGGGTCGAATGGCACCACGGCACGCGACGTCGACTGGCTGGTGGCCGGCCTCGCCGGGGATGTCCCGGGGGTCCGCGAGGTCGTCCTGGTCTCCTCCGACGGCCTGATGCTGGCCAGCGCACGCGGCCCGGACGCGGCCGCCGGAGCGGCGGACGCGGAAGAGCAGCTCGGCGCGATCGTCAGCGGCCTGGTCGCCCTGGCCGAGGGCACCTCGCGCGTCCTCGACATGGGCGCGGTTCGCCAGGAGATCGTCACGATGGCCGAGGGCTACGTCGTGGCGATGTCCATCAGCGACGGCTCCTGCCTGGGCGTGCACGCGGGCGGAACCGCCGATCTGGGCGTGATCGCCTATCAGATGACCTCGTTCGTACGGCGCGCCGGCCACGTCCTGACACCGGCCCTGCGCGCACAGATGCACCAGGACCGTGGAGGTGGTCGCGTTGGCTCCTGACGACGGGTATTCCGATCACGACGCAGAGCGGGGGTACGCGACCCGGCCCGACACGGGCGGTCGTACCTCGCGGGTGCGTCCCTACACGCTGACCCGAGGCCGCACCCGGTACGGCCACGTGTTGCTGGTCGAGACGCTGGTCACCACGCTGGACTGCCCACAGGACGGCACCGGCGACATGCCGGAGGTCGCCCGGATCGTGCACCTGTGCCGGGGCGTTCGCTCGGTGGCCGAGGTGGCCGCGATCCTGCACATGCCACTCGGCGTGGTGCGGGTGTTGATCAGCGACCTGGCCTCGCAGGGCCGCATCAGTGTGTATCAGGCCGAGCACGAGGCCGGCCGACCCGATCGCGCGCTGCTGGAGAGGGTGCTCGGTGGACTACGCAAGATTTGATCTCGGCGGGCTCGGCGGACTCGGCGACGAGGTCCCGGCCATCCCGTTGCCCGCTCCGGGGGCCGGCGGTCGCCGGATCGGCGAGGGGCCGCCAATCACCTCGACGAAGATCGTCGTCGCGGGCGGCTTCGGCGTCGGCAAGACCACGCTCGTCGCGGCCGTCTCGGAAATCCCGCCGCTGACCACCGAATCGGTCATGACGGTGCTCAGCGAGGACGTCGACGACCTGTCCGGCCTGCCCGAGAAGCGCACCACCACGGTCGCCATGGACTTCGGCCGGATCACCCTGGAATCCGACCTGGTGCTCTACCTGTTCGGCACCCCGGGACAGAACCGCTTCTGGTTCATGTGGGACGACCTGGTGCGCGGCGCGGTGGGCGCGATCGTCCTGGTGGACACCCGGCGGCTGGAGGACAGCTTCCCCGCGGTGGACTACTTCGAGCGCTCCGGCATCCCGTTCGTGGTGGCGGTCAACCTCTTCGACGACGCACCGCGCTATCCGGAAGAGGACCTGCGCGACGCCCTGTCGATCGGTCCCCGTACTCCGATGACCGAATGCGACGCGCGAATCCGGGAGAGCGCGGTGGACGCGCTGGCCGAATTGGTCGTGCACGCGCTCGACTTCGCCCCCTAGGACGGCACCGGGGCGGGCGGCCGGGGACTCCGACTCAGGCCGATCGGGTCGCCAGCCGGTAACGGTAGGTGCGCCACGGCCAGTTCGTGGTCACCCGCCCGTCCGCCCCCTTGTACCAGCTCGTACAGTCCGCCTCCAACGCCGTGCCGGCCAGCCCGGCGACCAGCGCCCGGTGCGCGGCCAGATACCGGTCCTCGCCCACCTCGTGCACCCGCCCGCCGCGCAACTTCCGGACCACATAAGCCACCTGACTCTCGATCATGTAGACGATCGAGTTGTGTCCCAGGTTGGTGCCCGGCCCGTACAGCAGGAACAGGTTCGGAAAGCGCGGCACGTCGATGCCCAGGTGCGCCGCCGCCCCCTCCCGCCACACGTCGTGCAACCGCACCCCGTCGCGCCCGACGATCTCCATCGGCCGCAGGAACTCGGTGGCCAAGAAGCCCGTTCCGTGGATCAGCGTGTCCACGTCGTAGCCGCGCACGGCGGTCCGCGGCCCGCGCGCGGTCACCTCGGTGATCGGGTCGGTGACCAGCTCGACGTTGTCCCGGGTCAACGTCGGGTAGAAGTCCTGCGAGATCAGGATGCGCTTGCACCCGATCGGGAAGTCCGGCGTCAGTCGCCTGCGCAGGTCCGGATCGGCGATCTGTGCGGCCAGGTGACGCCGGGCCGTCTTCTCCACCAACGTGCCCCTGCGATCGCCGCGCACCGCCCAGTAGACCGCGGTCTCGCCGCGCAGGTAGGTCGCCCCGCGCACGGCCAGGCGGGCCGGCGGCACCAGCCGGAACACCCGGCGGGCGGTGGGCCCGTAGGCCCGATCCGGCTTGGGCACCACCCAGTTCGCCGAGCGCTGGAACACGTACAGCTTCCGGACCCGTTCGGCGATCCGGGGCACGAACTGCACCGCGCTGGGCCCGGTACCGATCACCGCGACGGTACGGTCGGTCAGGTCGTGATCGTGCCGCCACCGCGCGGAGTGGAACGCGGTGCCGGCGAACGTGTCCAGGCCCGGCACGTCCGGCAGCCGCGGCCGGTTGAGCTGCCCCACCGCCGAGACCACCGCACGGGCGCTCACCGACCCGCGCGAGGTCTCCAGGTGCCACACCGATTCGTCGGGATGCCAGCCGGCCGAGAACACCTCGGTGTCGAACCGGATCCGTCCGACGACGTCGAACCCCTCGGCACACTCGTGCAGATAACGCAGGATCTCGCGCTGCTCGGGGTACACCCGGGACCAGTCGGCGCGCTGCGCGAACGAGTAGGAGTAGAGCACCGACGGGATGTCGCAACCCGCGCCCGGATAGGTGTTGTCCCGCCAGACGCCACCGAGAGCGTCGGCCTTCTCGTACACGGTGAAGTCGTCGATGCCGGCCTGCCGGAGCCGAATCGCCATGCAGATCCCGGCGAATCCGGCTCCGATGATCGCGATCTCCGGCATCGTGAACCCCCTTGTGGTCAGGGCCAATACGGTCTGATCAGGTCGAAGGCGTTGGGCAGGCCGAGCCGGTAGCGCAGATCGTCCGCGCGCCGCCAACCGGCCAGTGCCGGCTCCTGGTAGAGCGTGAACACCGTCGCCGGGGCGGCGTTCGAACCGGCCGCGTGCAACACCGCGTTGGCCGCCATCCGTCCGCTTTCGTTGGCGCCTTCCATGGTGGCGAGGTTGATGGTGTTGCGTACATAGTCGCCGGCCAGGAACAGGTTGGGGATCCGGGTCGTCGCCTCCGGCCGGTCGTCCCACGAGCCGATCGTGTTCACCAGGAGCGGTTCGTCGTTGGCCACGCTCGGCAGGCCGGCGTCGGTGATCCCGGGGTCCAGGAACCACGAGTGGATCTGCGCGTCCGGCACCGACGTGGCACCGCCGTCCAGGTTGGCCCGCACCTGCGCGAGCACCTCGTCCACGATCTGCGCGGGCGTGCACTTGCGGGCGCTCACCCCGTAGAGGATGCCCGGGTCGTCCCAGTCGGACAGATCCAGCGACAGTACGTCGTGCACGCTGCCGTCGCCGTACCGTGCCGCGAAGTCACCGCGCCAGAACTGGGCCTGGCTGATCGAGGTGACCGCCCAGGGCGCGTCCATGTACGCGACGTGGCCGTGCGTGATCGGGGTCGGCCGGCGCAGATAGATCATCAGGCCGTTCATCCAGTCCGTGGTCAATCGGCGCAGTCGGCCCAACGCCGGGTCGACGGCCACCAGTTGCGGGGTCATCAGCGGCACGGCCCGCTCCACCGGCACCGCGAGCACGTATGTGTGTGCGCCGCTCCGGCCTGGACCAGGCCCTGGTGGACACCGCCCGCGCGGCCGGTGCCGAGGTACGCGAGGGCGCCCGCGTCACCGGCCTGGTGTGGTCCGGCGATCGGGTCACCGGTGTCCACGTCCAGGAGCGCGGCGCGGCCTCGTACACGCTCCGCGCCCCGCTGGTCGTCGGCGCCGACGGCCGCCGCTCGCTGATCGCCAGGGAGGTCGGCGCGGGCAAGCCGCACACCACCAACGTCAACCAACGCGCCTGCTACTACGCCTACTACGACGACCCGCGCACCGAATGGCGCGGCACCGCCGCGATGTGGCGCACCGGCCGCGAACTGGGCACCGCGTTCCCGTGCGACGGCGGCCTGACCCTGGTCCTGCTGATGCCGCCCCGGGAGCGCGCCGACGCCTTCCGCCTGGGCCTGGAGGGCGAGTACGACCGCACCCTCACCCTGCTGCCCGGCCTGGCCGACCGACTCGCCGGCTGCACCCGAACCACCAAGATCGTGCGGGCCACCGACCTGCCGTCGTACTTCCGCCACTCCACCGGCCCCGGCTGGGCGCTCGCCGGCGACGCCGGTCACTTCAAGGACCCGGTCACCGCGCAGGGCATCCGAGACGCCCTCCGCTTCGGTCGCCTGCTCGGCGAGGCGGTCGCCCCGGTACTCGACACCCCGACCCGCCTCGACGCGGCGACCGCGTCCTGGGAACACCGTCGAGACCACGAATGCCGCGAGACCTACCACTGGACCAACACCCTGGCCCGGTCCACCGCCGTATCGCCCCTCGAAGAAACCCTCATGCGCTCGATGGCCACCCGCCCGGAAGGCTCCCGCCCCCTCCTCGACGTCTACTCCCGAATCCGCAAACCCTCCGAACTCATGACCCCGAGGGTGCTCGCCACCCTGCTGGCCCGCACCCTGACGCGTCCGGGCGTGGACCGTACCGCCGTCCTGCGCACGGCCCTCACCGAGGCCCGCTCCCGACTCGCCACCCACCGATCCCTCCGCCGGCGATAGCGGCCATCGGCTCTGCGACGAACCGCGCGAACGGCCGGCCGACCGGTGTCAGAACAGCTTCAGCTTGTCGTCCTCGGTGCCGCGCAGCGCGTTGTAGTCCAGGGTCACGCAGGTGATGCCCCGGTCCACCGCGAGTACGCGGGCCTGGGGCTTGATCTCCTGGGCGGCGAAGACGCCCTTGACCGGGGCGATCAGCGTGTCGCGGTTGAGGAGTTCGAGGTAGCGGGTGAGTTGTTCGACGCCGTCGATCTCGCCGCGGCGCTTGATCTCGACCGCGACGGTGGTGCCGTCCGCGTCCCGGCACAGGATGTCCACCGGGCCGATCGGCGTCGGGTACTCGCGCCGGATCAGCGTCCAGCCGGCGCCGAGCGCGTCGAGCCGGTCGGCCAGCAGCTCCTGGAGGTGCGCCTCGACACCGTCCTTGACCAGACCGGGGTCGATGCCCAGCTCGTGCGACGTGTCGTGCAGCACTTCCTCGATCGTGATGATCAGCTTCTCGCCGGCCTTGTTGATCACCGTCCACACGCCGTCCCCCTCCTTGAGGGTGCACGGCGGACTCATCCAGTTCAGCGGCTTGTACGCGCGGTCGTCGGCGTGAATGGACACGCTTCCGTCCGACTTGACGAGGATGAGCCTGGGGGCGGACGGCAGGTGGGCGGTGAGTCGCCCGACGTAGTCCACGGAGCAACGGGCGATGACGAGACGCATACCCCGACGCTACCGCCTCCGGCCCACCTCCCCCGGCCATCCCACCCGAGCCCCCACGACACGTGTGACGCACCTCATGACGACCCTTGCCCCGGCCGATCCGATACCGCGTGCACGCGTCGGGCCGCAGGCCGTGTTCACCGACCGTTCGCTATGGAGCAACGTGTACCCGATGTCCTACGGTGAGTCAGGAGACGGTGCGGGTCGGGCGGATGGGCGTTCGGGCGTGTCGTGATCGACGCATGGGCGCCAACTGCCAGGTACGAGACACGACCCGAAGCGCCGGGCGGAACTTGCGTACGTCCCGGCCGGAAGGAGCACCCATGTCGCTCGATGTGCCTCCGAAGCTGTTGGAACAGGCCGAACACGGGGACGTGGACGAGGCCGAGTTCGTCGACTGTGTGCGCACCTCGCTGCCCTACGCGTGGAATCTCGTCTCCTCGTTGGTGACGCAACTCCAGGTGGACGGCGGTCCGTTCGCGGACAACCAGGTGCCGCCCGGCACCGAGGCCGAGCGCGGGCAACTGTTGCGCGCGTTGGCCTCGGACGCGATCCGGGGCTCGATGGAACGGCATTTCGGGGTCCGGCTCGCGTTCCAGAACTGCCACCGGGTCGCGGTCTTCCCGGTCGAGGGTCTGGACGCGGACCGGTACGCCAAGTTCACCTCGATCCGAGGCCAACTGCTCAACCAGTCACCGACCCTGCGCGACTGCTGACACCGAGCGCGACCCTTCGGCGGCGCGGGCGGGCCTGACGGCGTGCCCGCGCCTTCGCATCCGGGCGTCCGCGCCATCCGCGCCTCCGCACCATCCGCGCGCCCGCACCGTCCAGGCATCCACACCGCCCCGCACACCCACACGCGTCCGGGCGGATCGCCCGCCCGCGCACACCCCTGAGCCCCTCCCTCCCCTCCCCCGCGAGGAGCAGCCCATGGGCATCACCCAGCCATTGCACCGATGGGCCCAACAAACCCCCACGCGCCGGGCCGTGATCGACGGCGACGCGGGCCGCACGTTCCACGAACTGCGCGAGCGGGTGGCCCGGTTCGCCGGCGCCCTGCACGGGCTCGGCGTCCGCGCGGACGACCGGGTCGCGATCCTGGCCCTGAACTCCGCCCGCTACCTGGAGTGCCTGAGCGCGATCCCCTGGGCCGGCGGCGTACTGAACCCGGTGAACATCCGCTGGAGCACGGCCGAGATCGCCTTCTCCCTGGACGACTCGCAGTCCCGCGTGCTGATCGTCGACGACGCGTTCGCGGCTCTGGTGCCCGCGTTGCGCGCCGCCTCGTCGAGCGTGCGCGAGGTCGTGCACCTGACCGACGCGCCCACCGGACCCGGGATGCACGACTACGAGGCACTGCTCGCCGCGGCCGAGCCGATCCCGGACGCCGATCGCGGCGGCGCCGACCCGGCCGGGATCTTCTACACCGGCGGGACCACCGGATTCCCCAAGGGCGTGATGCTCTCGCACGCCAACGTGCTCGCCTCCGCGATGGGCGGCCTGCTCGCCACCGCCCCCTACCGGGTCGCGCCGGACGCCCGTGTCCTGCACGCGGCCCCGCTGTTCCACATCGCCGGGTTCGGGGTGTGGCTGATGAACTCGATCGTCGGCACCCCACAGGCGGTCCTGCCGGCGTTCGACCCCGAGCAGGTCGCCGCGACCATCCAACGCGAACGGGTCACCGAGATCTTCCTGGCCCCGACCATGGTGCAAATGATGCTGGAGCACCCGAAGTTCGCCGGGTACGACCTGTCCACGCTGCGACTGCTCACCTACGGCGCGTCGCCGATCACCGCCACGCTGCTGGGCCGGGTGCTCGAAGCGCTGCCGGACACGGCCCTGATCCAGGCCTACGGCCAGACCGAACTCTCCCCGCTGGTCACGCTGTTGTTGCCGCAGGACCATCTGGACGCGGACCCGGTGAAGCTGCGCTCGGCCGGCCGGCCGTGCCACCACGCGGAGGTACGGGTCGTCGGCCCGGACGAGCGGGAACTCGCGTGCGGCGAGGTCGGCGAGATCGTCTCGCGCGGGGACCACGTGATGCTGGGGTATTGGAATCGGCCGGAAGAGACCGGACAGGCGCTGCGCGGCGGCTGGATGCACACCGGCGACCTGGGCTTCATGGACGCCGAGGGCTATCTGACCGTGGTCGATCGGCTCAAGGACATGATCGTCACCGGTGCGGAGAACGTGTACAGCGCCGAGGTCGAGAACGCGGTCAACACCCACCCGGACGTGGCGGGCTGCGCCGTGATCGGCCTGCCCGACCCCGAGTGGGGCGAGCGGGTGCACGCCGTCGTGGTGCCGCATCCGGGCCGCGAGCTGACGGCCGAGTCGCTCCGGGCCCACGTGAAGACGTTGATCGCCGGCTACAAGGCGCCCAGGAGCGTCGAGTTCGTCGAGGCGCTGCCGCTGACCGCGGCCGGCAAGGTGCAGAAGTCGGTGTTGCGAGAGAGGACGAACCAGCCGTGACCACGACCGTGGAGACCTTCGCCTCGTTCGACCCGGCGACCGGCAAGGAGTTGGCCCGCTACCCGATCCACGACGCCGGGCAGGTGCGCGCGGCGGTGGACCGGGCCCGGGTCGGCGGCACCTGGTGGGCCGGCCTGGCGCCCGCCGAGCGGCGCCGCCGGATGCGCGCCTGGGCCGCCGAACTCGTGCGCACCCGCCACACGTTGGCCGCGCTGATCCACGACGAGACCGGCAAACCGCACGACGACGCGTTCCTGGAGCTGCTGTTGGGCCTGGAGCACATCGCCTGGGCGTCGGCGCACGCCGCCCGAGTGTTGCGCCGGCGTCGCCTGCCCAGTGGCCTGGCGATGGCCAACCACGCGGCGTACGTGGAGTATCGGCCGTTCGGTGTGGTCGGCGTGATCGGACCGTGGAACTACCCGGTGTTCACCCCGCTGGGCTCGATCGCCTACGCCCTCGCGGCGGGCAACACGGTGTTGTTCAAGCCGAGCGAACACACCTCGGGGGTGGGGGTGTTCCTGGCCGACGCGTTCGCCCGGGCCAATCCGGACGCGATGGCGGGCGTGTTCGAGGTGGTCACCGGCGGCGGCTCGACGGGTGCCGCGCTGTGCGGGGCCGGCGTGGACAAGCTGGCCTTCACCGGCTCGGGTGCCACCGGCACGCGGGTGATGACCGCGTGTGCGCGCACCCTCACGCCCGTGCTGATGGAGTGCGGCGGCAAGGACGCGGTGATCGCCTTCGCGAGCATCCCGGCGTTGCCGTTCGGCGGAGTCGGCGCGAGCGGTTTCGGCCGCATCCACGGCGCGGACGGGCTGCGCGAGTTCGCCCGACCGCAGTCGATCACCCGGCGCTTGTTCCGGACACCGATCGAGCCCACGTCGTTCGCCCGCACCCGGGGCACCATGAAGCTGCTCGACCGCTACGTCGCCCTGCGCTTCGGACGACGAGCCTGAGTGCGGCGACCGGACCGACCCGTCCGACGCACACCCGACGGTCGAACGTACTCTCGACAAACCCACGGCCGGCGGGCACGATCGCGGCTTATGACGTTGACCCGGGGGATCGTGACGTACGCGGCCGTGGTGACCTTGAGCATCGAGGCGCTGGCGGCGAGCATCGGCTGTGGCGTGGTCGCGCCGATCGTGTTCCTGAATGTCCTGGCCGACCGGTACGGCGACCGACCCGAGGGCCGACAGGCCATCGCGGGCACCGTCGGTGTCACCTTCCTCGTCCTGCTCGCCCTGGTGATCACGATCTGGTCGATCTGGGCGGTGAGCAACCTGCGCGACCGGCTGCGCACCGGCTCGACCTCCCGGGTCGGCCTGATCGGCGCGGCCGGGATGCATGTGGCGGCTTCGGCGGTCGCGCTGCTCTTCCCGCTCGTGCTCGCGGCGACCCTGCCCATCCTGGCGCTGCTGCTCGCGGCGACGCTGGCGACCCGACCCCGGCGGCCGGCCGGTCGACGCATGGCCACGGGGCGGGACCGGGCGTCTACCGTCGCCGGGTGATCCGTCGTTGCCCGCGGCTGTTCCAGCACGGGCGATGCCAGTGCCGACGCTCTTCGACCCGGCCGTCCGCGGACCACGCGACCAGGTGCGGCACACCCGGCGGGATCTCGTGGTCGCACCCGGGGCAACGATAGGTCTTGGTCGCCGCCTGACCGCTGATCGGACGCACCAGCCACTCCCCGTCCGCCCCCGACTCGCGCTCCTCGAAGCCGAGGCTGGGGTCGCGGGGCTCGTCCCGGTCGACGATCCGGGAGCGGCTGGTGGGCTTGTTACGACGCGGCACACAAAAAGGGTACGGGTGCACGTGGTGCGTGCGCCCGTACCCCTCTCGTACTACTGCCCCCGACCGGTCCGCCCGCCTACCGCTTCGCGTAGTCCCGGAACCCGCGACCGGTCTTGCGGCCGAGGTAGCCCGCCGTGACCAGGTGCTCCAGCAGCGGCACCGGCGACCAGCCCGGCTCGCGGAACTCGGCGAACAGCACCTTCTGAATGGCCAGCGAGACGTCCAGCCCGACCACGTCGAGCAGTTCGAACGGGCCCATCGGGTAGCCGGCGCCCAGCTTGATCGCGGTGTCGATGTCCTCGGCCGTCGCGTAGTTGGCCTGGAGCATGCGCACCGCGTCGTTCAGGTACGGGAACAGCAGCGCGTTGACGATGAAGCCCGCGCGGTCGCCGCAGTCCACCGCGTGCTTGCGGGTCCGACGACAGACCTCGTGGATGGTGGCCACCACGTCGTCCGAGGTGGCGACCGTACGCACCACCTCGACCAGCTTCATCACCGGCGCCGGGTTGAAGAAGTGCATGCCGACCACGTCGCCGGGCCGCGAGGTGGCCACCGCGCAGTCGATCACCGGCAGCGAGGAGGTGGTGGTGGCCAGGATCGCGCCGGGCTTGCAGATCTCGTCGAAGTTCTCGAACAGGGCCTGCTTGACCGACAGTTCCTCGACCACGGCCTCCACGACCAGGTCCGCGAAGGCCAGGTCGTCCAGCCGGGTCGAGCCGGTCACCCGGGCCAGCGCCTCGGCCTTGGCCTCCTCGGTCAGCCGGCCGCGCTGGATCTGCTTGTCCAGCGAGCGCACCAGCGCGGTGCGCACCCGCTCGACCTTCTCCTCGCTGCGCGCGACGTAGACCACGTCGTAGCCGGACTTGGCGAACACCTCGACGATGCCGGTGGCCATCGTCCCGGTGCCCACCACGCCCACCGCACGCACCTCGCGCGCCGTGCCGGCGACCGCCGCGGACTCGCCCGCCTCGGCCACCACGACCGGCGAGCCGGCCTGCTCGTAGGTGTAGAAGCCACGACCGCTCTTGCGCCCGAGCAGCCCCGCGGTACGCATCTGCTTGAGGATCGGCGCGGGCGCGTGCAGGCGATCGCGCGACTGGCGATACATCTGCTCCAGGATCTCGTACGCGGTGTCGATCCCGACCAGGTCGAGCACCGCGAGCGGACCCATCGGCAGACCGCAGCCGAAGCGCATCGCAGCGTCGATGTCCTCGCGCGTGGCGTACTTCTGCTCGTACATCGACGCCGCGTGGTTGAGGTACGCGAACAGCAGCCCGTTGGCGATGAACCCGGCCCGGTCGCCGGCCACCACCGGCGACTTGCCCAGCCGCTCGGCGAGCGCGACCACGTCGGCGAGCACCTCGGGTTCGGTGACCACCGTGCGGACCACCTCGACCAGCTTCATCACCGGCGCGGGGTTGAAGAAGTGCAGCCCCACCACGTGCGAGGAGCGCGCGGTGGACACCGACAGCTCGGTGACCGACAGTGAGGAGGTGTTGGTGGCCAGGATGGTGTCCGGACCACAGATCTTGTCGAGCCGAGCGAAGAGTTCCTGCTTCTGCTCGAGCTGCTCGGGTATCGCCTCCAGGACGAGGTCCGCCGCGGCCACCGAGTTCAGGTCGGTGCCCAGGGTGATGCGCTCGAAGATGTCTCGCTGCTGGTCCTCGGTCAGCTTCCCACGCGCCGCCGCGCGGGCGGTCGACTCGGCGATCCGGGCCCGGCCGCGCGCGATGGCCTCGTCGGAGACGTCCACGCCCACGACGGTGAGTCCCGCCCGGGCCAGGACCTCGACGATGCCGGCACCCATGGTGCCCAGGCCGACCACACCGACCGTGCTGATGTCACGGGTCATCTGCTGTGCTCCTCGCTGCTGAAATGGCGTCTCCCGAACGGGAGTACGCCTTGGTTACTGCGAAGTAGTACCGCGGGGTTCCAGGAGTATGGCAGCCCCTGTGAGACAGGCACAGGCCGGTGGGATGTGCCGTTCGCCTCGGTCCGTCCCGAATATCTGTTCGGGTGGATGATCGAGTGTTCCCGTCGACGATCGGGCGCGGGTGCCGTCCTGTCGATAGCCGCCCGGTCGGGTGGAAAACCATCAGTGGTGAAGGATTACCTCCGAGGTCCTTCGAGCGTTGTGTTGTCTGTGGCCGCAGGGCCGACGGGAACACGGACAAGGAGGACGCGATGAAGTTGGGCATCTTCCTGCTGGCGGCACAGTTCGACGCGGGCGATCACGGTGAGGTGCTCACCGGTGCCATGGACGCGGGAATCGCCGCGGAGGAGGCCGGGTTCGACGAGGCGTGGATCGCCGAACACCATTTCGTGCCGTATGGGTTGTGCCCGTCGGCGGTCACCTTCGCCTCCATGCTACTGGGGCGTACGCACCGAATCGGGGTGGGTACGGCCATCAGCGTGCTGTCCGACCAGCACCCGGTGGCGCTCGGTGAGCAGACCGCCCTGCTGGACCAGCTCTCCGGCGGCCGATTCACCCTGGGCGTCGGGCGCGGCGGGCCGTGGGTGGACCTGGAGGTCTTCGGCACCGGGCTGCGCCGGTACGACGAGGCATTCCCCGAATCGCTGGACCTGCTGATGCGCTGGCTCACCCACCAGCGGGTGGGCGCCGAGGGCGAACACTTCGCGTTCCGCAAGGTGCCCGTGGTGCCGCGCCCGCGCACCTACCCGCACCCGCCGGTGATCGTCGCCTGCACCTCCCGCGAGAGCGCCTCGTTGGCCGCCCGACACGGCCTGCCGATGTTGCTGGGCATGCACGCCGACGACGCGGAGAAGGCCGCGATGGTCCGCACCTACGAATGCGCCGCGTCCGCGTGCGGCCGGGACCCCAACGCGGTCGAGCACGCCGCCGCGAGCGTCGCCTACGTCGCGGACACCTGCCGCGAGGCCACCGACACCCTGCGTCGCGCGATGCCCAGGTGGCTGCGCCGGGGCCTGTCCGCGCACGTGACCGCCGACGACCGGCAACGCCACATGCGCGACCCGGCCGAGTACACCGACTTCCTGTGCCGCATCCACCCCGTCGGCTCCCCCACCGACTGCGTCCGCCGCCTCACCCGCACCGCCGAACGCACCGGCATCAACCGTTTTCTCCTGTTCACCGAAGGCGCGGGAGCCCCGTCGATGACCCTGGAGAACGTGCACCGCTTCGGCAAGGAAGTACTCCCGGCCCTGCACTGACCCGGCCCATCCCCCGAGCCCACCACCGACCCGAACCACCGTCGTGTTCGTCTTCGCGTTCGGCGTGCCGTCCCCGCGGCTGCCGCCGAACGTGGACCGGCCGTCCCGCGTGGCGTCGGCGATCCTCGATCGGCGTCGGGTTCCGGCCGCGGGGTTCGCCGCCGGCTAGGGGGATGAGCCGGCTCAGGTGCCTCCGCCGTCCGCCGGGGCTTGGATCGGGGCCGAGGCGGAGGTGGTCGACGCGGGCGAGCTCGGCGGCGGTGCCGAGGTCGTCGCCGGTGCCGAGCTGCCGGTGTGAGACGGGGAGTTGGCCGGGCTCGACGAGCGCGGCGAGTTGGCCGGTGCCGAAGCGGTGGCCGAGCTCGACGACCGCGGCGTGCTGCCGGTCGTCGTCGTCGCGGCACCCGTCGAGCCGGGTTTGTGGCTGCCGGTCGGCGGAGCCGGCTTGTCCCGGTCGGACTTGGGTTCGGCCTCGACGCCTCGGTTGGGCGTGTTCGGGTCGTACGCCGCCGAGCCGGTGGAGCCCACCGGGCGGCGGTGGTCCTCCTTGTCCGGCGAGTCCGAACCCATCGCGACCACCGCGGCCAGGGTGACCACCAGGACCACGGCCGCGCCCGCCGTCATCAACACGCCGCGTCGGCCGATCCCGCCG
>NZ_JBHZAV010000169.1:0-19589 GCF_042754445.1 Embleya sp. NPDC059213 | reverse complement strand
CACCGGTGGCGGACCCCCCCCCGGCGGTGGGGGCGGCCGGCCCCGCCGCCCCCCCCCACCCCCCGCTCGGGGACGACCCGCCGGCCCCGCCACGGGCGCACCCCGCGCCGCGGGGGTTTACCCGCGGCCCACGGGCCCCCGGTGTCGAGGCCGTTCGAGGTCTCCGCGCCGAAGGATTCCGGCGCGGAGAATTCGGTCAGGAGATGGAGAGTGTGAGCGTCGCGCTGTAGTTGCCGGGCGCCTGGTACGCCGGGACCGCCAGGGACAGACCCGCGTCGGCCTGGAACGTACCGCCGGTGACATCCGCGTTGGGCGCGGACGCCAGCGTGGCGCCGGTCTTGCCGATCGGACCCGCGCTACCGGCCACCGCCTGGCTCGGCGAACCCTCGCCGGGCGTGAGCTTCGGAGTCCAGGAGAACTTCTCCGCCGGGATGGTGCCGCCCGCGTTGTTGCTGAAGTCGGTCACCGCGCCGGTCAGCGTCCAACCGGTGGCGCCACCGCGGTAGTCCTTGACCGTCACCGTGTTCAGCGCGCCGGTCATGTTCTGCTCGGTGCCGTTCAGGGTCACGTCGGAAAGCTTGATCCCGCCGTTCTCCTGAGAGATCGTCAGGGCGCCGCCGGCGATCGTGCCGGTGAGGTCCTGCTTGAGCGTTCCGGCCGGGGGGTTCCCGTCGACCGTGAACGGCGCACCGGCGGACAGCGTGCCCGCGGTGTCCTCGGACGCCGCGATCAGCGTGGTGTCCGCCTTGTTGACCTTGACCTTGGCGGTGAACTTGCCGTCCGCACCCGCCTTCGCCACCACCAGACCGGGAACGTCCGGCTGCTGCGCGGCATTGGTCGGGACCACGTAGACGGAGGCGTCCGGCGTGTAGCCCTCGCCGTTCACTGTGACCTCGGTGCCGACCGGCCCGTGGGTCGGGTTCAGAGTGAGCTTGCGCGGGTTGCTCGGCACGTCGGCCTTGACCGTCACGTTCGACGTCTTGGACTTGCCGCCGACGGTGACCTTGAGCTGGTACGAGCCGTCCGCGACGGCCGCGCCGATCGTCGCGGTACCGGCGAGCGCACCATCCGTGACGGTGAGGGCCCCGGTGACCTTGGTGGCGTCACAGGCGTTGCCACTGGCGTCGCACAGTTCGACCGTGGGCGTACCCGCCGGCCAGTTCGTCCCGGCGACGGTGAGGGCACCGCCGGGCTTGACCTGTCCGGGAGTGCTGGTCAGGGTCGGTTCCTGCGGGGCGTCGGCGACCGTGTAGGACGCGATGACGCCGTTGCTGCCGGTGACTTCACACGTGGCCGTGGTGGTGGGCGGCGGCAGATCGGGCACGTTGACGTCCAGTGCGAACGTCTTGAGCGTGAGATCGATCTTCGTCCCGGGCGCGGCCTGGGGGATCGCCAGGTCGGCCGTGAACTCCGGCGGGTTGATGCCGGTATTGGGACCGATGTTCGCGGTGAACTCCGGTGCGACCACCGTGACTTCGCCGCCGGTGCTCAAGGTGAAGGTGTACTTGCCGATGAATCCGATGTTCTCGAAGTCATAGTCGGGACGCAGCGGGTTCTCGCCGGCGTCGATCTTGATCTTCACCGTGCCCGGCGCGCTGCCGGTGTCCGGCGTCAGGGTCGCGTCGAACGTCTGCTTGCCGGTCTTGTTCCAGTTCAGGATCGGCTCGGTGCACACCAGGTCGGGGTTGACCGACCCGGCATATGCGGCCGGCGCTCCCGCGACCAGACCGGCGGTACCCGCGATCATCGCGACGCCGAGCGACGCGACAACCTTTTTTCTGGGTTTGAACATTGTGGTGCTGCTCCCTTCAGGGGGTTACCGCCGGCCGCCGAGGGGCGGGGCGGTCGAACACCACACCGGAGCGAGAGCCGAGGAGCGTCGCACTTCCGTGGGCCCGGCGCTCCGGTGCCGTACCTGAGCGACCGCCTCGCTGAAGATCCGTCGCACACGACCGAGGCGGCCGTCTCGCCGTCCGTCGATTCCCTTGCCGGGCACGGACCCCGTGCTGCGAATTGAAACCTGTTTCAGATTCTGGCGGCCATTCACGCGCGATCCCGTCACATAGTCAATAGCCGCCGGGAGCGGCGCGGTCGGCCTTCCGGGCAGGGAAGGCCGACCGTCCCGAGACATCGATCAGGCGCTGCGCGAGGCCCGCACGCGACGGGTCGCCAGCAGCACGCCGCCGATCCCGAGCAGACCGATGGTGCCGCCGAGCAGGCCCATCGAGAGCGCGTCGTCGAGCGGACCCGTCTTGGGCAGCGTGCCGCCCGCACCGGCGGTGGTGCCGGCGGTCGTACCCGAGGTGGTACCGGTCGTGGTGCCCGCGGTCGTGCCGGTGGTCGTACCCGAGGTGGTGCCACTGGTCGTACCCGAGGTGGTACCGCTCGTCGTGCCTGAAGTCGTACCGCTGGTCGTGCCCGAAGTCGTGGAGGCACCCGGGGTGTTGACCGTGTAGGCGACCGCCGTCGAGGTCATGTTGCACGGCACCGGGAACCTCAGCTCCGGGTCGATGACCTGGAGGTCCAGCGAGAACTTCTTGGGGCTCAGTTCGAGCTTGCCCTTGGCATTGCTCGGCACCTGAATGTTGACGGCGAATTTGGGGACGTCGATCCCCACCTTCTCCTTCACGGTGAGGGTGGCCGCCGCGCCGACCGCGGTCAGCGTCGCGGTGCCGCCGTCGGACTTCGCATCGAAGACCACCGTCGGGATGATCTTGACCTCGGCGGGGACCGGCGACGACGCGGGGCTGACCCCGGGGTCGATGCTGAGCTGGATCGACTTGCCCGGAGTCGCGTCGGCGGGACCGGTGATGGTGAACGGCTGCGGGCCGGAGACCGACGGCCCGCCCATCGCATCCTGGACGACCTTGTCGGCGAATTCACACTTCACCTGGGTGGTGACCGGCGCCGCGCCGGCCTGCGGTGCGAACGCCAGCATGCTGCCTGCCATGACGGCGAACGCCGCCACGCCGCCCGCGGCTCGCTTATTGGGCCTGACCATACGGTGGTTCTCCCTTCGGGGGGATCTCTTGCTCGTCGAGAAGTCCTGATCGAAACGGCCGGAGCGACGCGCGCTCAGCAGGGCCGTTCCGGCGTGTCGGCCTGCACCGACCCGGCACGCGCCCCGACGCATCGGGTACACGCGGTCGCCACACCCGACTTCCCCCTTTCGAGGCGCGGGCCGGGCGGGAAACCGGACCACGCAAGCACCGGTGGGACACGCCTCGCGTTCCCTGGAGGGGGCTTCCCTTGGCGCGTCCGGGAGACATCGAGACTGTTCCAGTACTTGATGTCACGTCAGATCTTCGGGTGACGGTACGACAAGTGGCATGAGCGGACAACAGCGAAAAGCAGAAAATCTGCATCCGTCGGACACGGTTCCATATCGCGCGGACCTGCGAAATCACTGTGTCGACAAGGCGGTCGACAGGTCCCCACAAACTCGACACGTGTCGCGTACAACCGATGCGCGAAAGCCCCCCAAACAGCAAAACTCCGGGCGAGAATGCCCGGAGCCTGGCTGTGCGCCCTGTTCGACGCGAAATCGAGGACCCGCGCTAGGAAACGACCACCGCGGCCGTCACCGCGAGCGGCACCTGCGACTGGAGCACCTGCCCGTTGTAGACGCCGAGGATGCCCACGGACGCGCGGTACTCCCCGGGCGCGAGCGGCTCGGCGTCCGACCTCAGGACGGCCGTGCCCGCCTGAGCCGCGGTGAGGCAGTCGACGTACTCCCCACCGACGGACACCCAGTCACCGTTGCTCGCGTGCTTGGACAGGCTGTAGAGCACACCGCACTGCGTCCATCCGGACGGCGTCGGGCCGTTGAAGTCGATGTACGTCGACGCCTGGAGCGTGTCGCCGACCTTGGCCAGGCACGCCGTACCGACCGTGGCACCGTCGGGCGCGAACGTCCTGGGCCCGTCGCAGGTCTGCCAGTTGTCGCCGACGCCGGCCGTCCCTGCGGACGCGGGGGCGGCGAAGCCGATGGTGGCGGCGAGCATTCCGGCCGCCACGAGTGCCTTTGCCTGAAGCGAAGCACGCATGCTGTTTCCTCTATCCCGGGGTGAACGTCCCGGCGCGCGAAAGGGCGCGCCGGGTGGAGCGGCACGTACGGATCAGCTGGAGCGCGGCAACCCTGACACGGCGTCAGATCGAAAGCCGGCGCACGGCGCGAGTGACACGTGTGCAACCGAAAGTTGGCGCGGTATCACCGTGTGTCGCGACACTCTGTCCCGCTTCCCACCGAAAACTTCCCGGGCGGCTGCGGTGAACCGGACGGTTTTCGGCCTCAATCGAGCGGAACACTCCATTCCGCCCCACCGGCCTTGCCGTGCCGCGTTTCCTGTGGAACGCGGGCGACCGGCCGGACCGGCCCGACCGTGACACTGAGCCATGGCGACGACGACGCTGCGTACCGGCGCTTCTCGAACCCGTCACAGCCGGCCGCGATCCCTTGACACCACGTCAGGGGAGCGGAATCAATGGGCATTTGGCCCATTTATGGAACACGTTTCAGGCCGGCCGCCCCGATCCCGAACGGACGGGGCGGGATCGAGGCCGAAGAACGACGCCGAAGAACGAAGTCGAGAAACAGGGAAGGGAGCGTCCCGCGCATGGTTCCACCCCGCAGGAGGCTGTTCGCGATGTTGGGGGCAGGCGTGCTCGCCGCCGGCGCGGCAGGTCTCACGGCGGTCGCACCCGGGGCCCAGGCGGCGCCCGTGGAGCACGAGGTGAGTTGCCGACCGCCGGCCCTGGGCGGTCCGGACTTCACCTGGAAGCCGAAGGTCGAGTTGTCCGTCTCGGCGCCGAAGCAGGGTACGTACAAGGTCGGCGAGGAGGTGACCGTCACCTGGCACTGGGCCTCCCCGCCGCGCAATCCGTGGACGTGGGTCGACGTGATTCCGAACACCGAGGCGCCGAGCGCCACGGTCAAGCTCTCCAACGGCCAGGTCGGCGACATCACGCTCACCGGCCCCGCGAAACACCCCGGCGTCGGCGGCGCCCAGCCGCTCCCGGTCGCGGACATGACCGGCCGATTCACCATCGCGGCCGAGGGTCGGATCGACCTGGCGCCGGGCGCGTACGTGCTCAAGCAGACCGCCATCCAGGATTCGCCCTGCACCCCGGTGCATCCGGACCGGCTGCCGGTGTCGGCGAGCATCCAGATCGGCACCACCCAGACCCCGGGCCAGAGCACGGGCGGCGGCACCGCCGCCGGGGGCTCGTCCGGCGGCGGCACACCGTCCGCCCCACCCTCCGGCGGCGCCACGACCGACCCGACCGCCGGCACCGCGGGCGCCGGCGACCCGACGCTCGGCGGAGTCGGCGCCACCCCCGGCCCCTCCGCCGGGGCGACCACCCCGCCGCCGAGCGCCCCGCCCCTCCCGCCGCCGCTCACCGGCCAGGTGCCGCAGACCCCCGCCGACACCGTGGCCGGACCGCTGTTCATGCGCCAGAACTCGGCCGGTGTGACCATGCCGCAGTTCCAACCCAGCGGTGACGCACAGCAGTTGGAGGGCCGGCTGAACCCGGTGTCCATCCTGGATCGACGCGGCAGCACGCTCGGCTGGACGCTGACCGCACAGGCCAGTGACTTCGTCGGCCAGGGCGGCGAGATCGTCCCGGCCCGGCAACTCACCTGGATCCCCGCCTGCACCACCGTCGAGGGCCCGCCCGCCGCGGTGGGTACCGGTGTGCCCGGCACGGTCGGCGGCAGCGCCGAGGTGCTGTGTCGGCAGAGCCCGAGCACGGGCGCGGTCACCGGCGGGGCGTTCGAGGCGAACGCCCTGTTGAACCTCTCGCTCCCCGGCGGTTCGCGCTCCGACGCCTACACCGGGAATCTGACGCTCAGTCTGAGCTGAGTCACCGTCGGAGACCGGGACGCCCTCCTCGCATCGTTCGAGGAGGGCGTCCTTTCGTTTCCGCGCGCGAATCCCTTGACTTTGTGATCTTCGTGAAGCGGAATGATCAAGCACGATTTCTGCAACACGTTCCACCGACCCGGCGGGCCGCATCCGTTGCGACGTCCGCCGGTCGCGCACGAGGTATCGAAGCCCGCGCGCCGCGTCCGGTCCCGACGGCGGCGCGCCCCGGCCACTCGATGCGGTGTTTCGGCTGCCCCGCCCTTCCCCGGCGCCGGCAGAGCGGTAACCGAGAAAAAGGAACGCACCATATGTTCAAGGCAAACAGGCAACTCGCCGCGTCGCTCGGCGTCGTGACGATCGCCGGCACCGTCGGCATGGTGGCGCTCGCGCCCTCCGCGAACGCGGCGGACGTCGACTACACCTCGCACTGCGTGAACCAGATCGTCAAGGACCTGGTGATCCCGGACGGCAACCTGAAGATCGACCTGTCGGTCGCGCCGGCCAAGCCGCGCTACGACGTCGGCGAAGAGGTCACCGTCACCTGGACCTGGAAGTCGTACCCGAAGGCGCCGCCGGAGATCCCGGTCGTCGGCAAGGTGGACAAGGACTCGACCCTGCCCAAGGGCAGCGTCACCCTGGGCGGCGCGGCCACCGGCGAGGTCGCCGTCGAGGGTCAGCGGATCAACCCGGAGACCGGCCCGGGCCAGGAGTTGGTGCTCACCAACATGACCGGCAAGGTCAAGCTGACCCAGGCCGGCGACGTGACGCTGACCCCCGGTCTGTACTCGACCTTCACCAAGGCGTTCGGCTTCGACGCCGAGACCAAGTGCAACCCGGTCACCGCGGTCGCCCCCTCGGCCACCCTCAAGGTCGGCGCGGCCGACAAGCCGGTCCTGAACGCACCCTCCGCGGCGGTCGAGCCCGGCAGCGAAGTGGCCCTGACCGGCTCCAAGTTCGCGCCCGGCGCGGTGACCGCGACGCTGGACGGCAACGCCGCCGGGATCGCCGCCTCCACCCTCTCCGCGGACGCGGCCGGCAACCTGAGCGGCACCGTCAAGCTGGCCGACAACGTCGCCAACGGCGCGCACACCCTCACGGTGACCGACGCCGACGGCAACAGCGGCCAGGCCCAGTTGCTGGTCCGCAAGAAGGTCGACCCGACCCAGCCCGGCGACCTGACCCAGAAGCTGGACGGCACGATCACCGCGGGCACGCTGGCCATCACCCAGCAGTCCGCCGGCATCCGACTGTCCGAGGTCGGCGTGAGCGCGCAGGACCAGACCATGACCGGCAAGCTCAACACGGTCACCGTGACCGACCTGCGCGGCGGCAACGCCGGGTGGACGCTGACCGGTTCGGTCACCGACTTCGCCACCCAGGCCGGCGAGACCATCCCCGCCGACAACTTCTCCTGGAAGCCGAAGGCCGCCAAGGCCGACGACAAGTCGAAGGGCACCCCGGTCGCGGGCAGCGCGGGCACCATCGGCTCGGGCGCCACCCTGGCCTCGGTCGCCCAGGGCGTCGGCAACACCGGTGGCACCTTCTCCGCCGACGCCGACATCGACCTGAAGGTTCCGGCCTACCAGGGCGCCGGCGACTACAGCGCGACGCTGACCCTGTCGATTTCCTGACAGTAGGCATCGGTTCATCGGCACGGGACGTCCGCCGCATTCCCTCACTGCGTGGCGGGCGTCCCGTCGCCCATTCCCGCCTGCCGAAGCCGCACACAAATCGTTGTCGCCGGATCGCGTTCCGCTGTTGACTTCGCAAACGCCCCCGGGCTCAATGGGAGGCGCTGTTTTCTGGAACAGGTTTCAGGAGTGGCATCAGCAGGAACGACCGGGTGACACCGGCGGGGTCGGGTGTCACCCCGCCGACGTCGAATCGGCGCACGGCACCGAATCGACCGTCCCGCGCCGCGCGGGTCACCGACGGCGACGAACCGGTCCCGGTGTGGTGTTCGACTGCCCGCTCCCCCGGCGGGCCAGGCAGGCATCCCGAGGAGGGACAGCACCACATGCTCAGACCAAGAACCAGGGAAAGCACTGGGTCCAGACTCCGCAACAAGCGCGTGGCCGGCGTGCTCGGTACCGCCCTCGTGGCCGGTGCCCTGGGCGTGGGCGCGGGGGCACAGTCCGCGAACGCGGCTCCTGTGACGTACAACGTGCACTGTGTACCGCCGAGCGTCGGGGGCGGCCCATTCGACTTCGACGCCCAGGTCGACCTCACGGTCGATCCGGTCAAGCCGAAGTACAACGTGGGCGACGAGGTCACCGTCACCTGGACCTGGAAGGACGCGGCGAAGAACCCTTCCTCCGTGACCGTCAACGCCGACGCGGTCAAGCCGCGGGGCAAGGTCCTGGTCTCCGGCGCGCAGGGCGGCGAGATCGCCATGGAGGGTCCGCAGAAGAACGCGCAGACCGCCGGCGGCGAGAAGTTGTGGTTGTCCGCCATGACGGGCAAGTTGAAGATCGCCAAGCCGGGCGAGCTGCACCTCTCCCCCGGCGGGTACACGAGCACCGCGAACATGTTCGGCAGTTGGGACACCCCGTGTACGCCCAACGGCACGCCGGGAGTGGGCACCACGCTCAAGGTGGACGGCGCGATCAAGCCGCCGACGGCGACGTTCGACCGCGCCATCGTGCGGCCGGGCTCGGCCATCGACGTAACCGGTGAGAACTGGCCGGTCGGCGCGAGCGGCGTCACCGTGGACCTGTGCGACCAGAGTGGCAACTCCTGTGCACCGGAAGGGGCGTCGGGCTCCACCCTCACCGTCGACGCCTCCGGAAAGCTGACCGGTCAGGTCAAGGTCGGCGCCGATGTGCCGGATGCCATTCGCCAGGTCCGGATCAGCTCGGGCAACGCCTCGGTCCTGGTGACGATCTCGGTCGCCAAGAACGCGCTGCGCCACTCCGAGCCGGTCAAGTACGGCGTGCGCTACACCCCGGCCTGGGGCAACGGCCCGGTCTTCGACTGGCAGCCCGAGGTCGCCCTGTCGGTGTCCCCCGCCAAGCCCTGGTACGAGATCGGCGACGAGGTCACCGTCGACTGGAAGTGGATCGGCTACCCGCGCAACCCCTCCAGTTGGGTGGTGGCACTCAAGGACACGGTGACGCCCAGCGGCACCGTGAAGCTCTCCGGCGCGCAGACCGGCGACGTGTCGGTCGTCGGACCCAAGGGCAACCCGGCCACTCCGGGCGGCGAGGTGCTCAAGGTCGGCGACATGAAGGGCACCTTCAAGATCACCAAGGCGGGCCGCATCGATCTGGCACCCGCCGGATACGGCTTGAAGGTCATCACCATCTCGTCGAGCGGCGTACCCATCGGCACTCCGGTGCCCTCGCACTCGATCGGGGTCGGCCAACCCGCCCAGGCGAACCTGATCGTGGATCAGAACCTGCTCAAGCCGGGTGACGTGGTCAAGCTGTCCGGGGTGAACTGGCCGACCGGCCAGGGCAACCCGCAGGTCCAGCTGTGCGCCGAGGACGGTTCGGGCTGCACCGGGTCCGCGTTCACCGCGGGCACCGGTTCGGTGGCCCAGGGCGGCGCGCTCACCGCGCAGGCCACACTCGGCGGCCAGGTGGCGCCGGGTAACTACCTGGTCAAGGTCACCGTCGGCGTCACCTCGCTGACCGCACCGATCACGATCACCACGGCGGTCGTACTGCCGCGCGCGATCACCGCCACGCCGGATCGGGGTCCTGCGGGCACGAAGGCGCACGTGACGGGGAAGAACTTCACCCCCGGCTCGGCCGTCGTGCTGGAGACCCTGGACGCCGGCCTGGTCGCGACCGGTGACACGGTGGAGGCCACCGCGGCCGCGGACGGCACGTTCGCCGTCGATCTGACGGTGAGCAAGCCCGGTACGACGCAGATCCGGGCGTACGAGAAGAACGACCGCAACAAGATGGCGCTCGCCGCGTTCACCTTCGAGGGTGGCGGCGGTCCCGGCGAGCCGCCGGGGACGTTGTCGATGGCCCAGGCCGGCACCGGCGTCGTACTCGCGGACGTCCCGTTCGCGAGCAGCGACCAGTCGATGACCGGCACGCTCAACGCGGTCACCGTCACCGACGCCCGCAAGGGCACGTTGGGTTGGCAACTCACTGGCTCCGTCTCGGACTTCAAGGCCGAGGGCGGCAACTCGCTGCCCTCCTCGGCGTTGTCCTGGACACCTCGGTGCGTGGCCGAGCCGAACTCGGCGAGCCAGGTCGTGACCGGCTCGGCGGGTACGGTCAACGGCGGGCTGCTGTGCAGCTCGGCGGCGTCCACGGACCCGGCGCACAAGACCGGTGGCGTATTCACCGCGAACGCGGGCCTGTCGCTCGCGATCCCGGCGTACCAGGCGGCCGGCACCTACACGGGAACCCTGACGCTCACCGTCTCCTGACGGCGCATCAGCCCTGCGCGGGGCGCCCATCGACACCTCCCGAGGTGCCGGTGGGCGCCCCGTTTCGCATTCCCGCGATACCCGCCCGCACAGCGTAAGTGGAACTTGTTCCACCGCTTCGAGACGACACGTGTCAGTGCAGGTCAGCGCACCGGCGAAGGCATACTCGCCGGTCACATAGGCCGTTTGCGCCTCTTGACTTCGCCAGGTGAAAGCGCATCAATGTGACCCGCCCCACTTCTGTAACACGTTCCACTTACCATGCGCGTATCCGTCCCCATGCCGCCGACGCGACGCCAACGCCCGCCGCCGGCACGGAACGCGGGACAGGGAGCAGCACCTCATGAAGCAACGCACCATGCGCCTGGCCGCCGGACTCGGCGTCGGCACACTCGCGGTCACCGGGTTCCTCGCCGGCGCGCCGGCCGCCGTCGCCGGCACCGCGACGCCGACCGTCACGTGTTCGCTGCCGCTGGGTCAGGGCGAGAAGAGCGGGCCGATGTCGGTGACCGTGGACGGGCCGACCACCGCCAAGCCCGGCGAGACAATCGACCTGAAGATCACCCTCGGCGCGAGCCCGGCCACCAGCCCCGCCGCACTCAACGGCATCAAGATGACGCCGTCGATCGACTTCGCGCTGTCCGGCGGAGCCACCGGCCCGGTCACCCTCACCGGCGCCCAGACCACGATCGACATCCCGGCGAACACGCCGATCCAGAGCCCGCCGTTCACGGTCAAGCTGCAGATCCCGGCGACCGCGACCGGCACGGTCGACCTGACCCCGACCAAGACCACGACCGCCACGGTGACGCCGTACGGCAACTTCACCACGCCGTGCGCGGTCACCGGTGGCTCGGGTGTCGCGCAGAGCATCACCGTGCAGAGCACGCCGGAGACGGCCACCCTGAGCGCGTCCCCGGGCACCGTGGAGGCCGGCAAGGAGACCGTGCTCTCCGGTACCAACTGGACCAAGGGCGGCACCGCCACGCCGTCCCTGTGCGCCGCGGACGGCACCGCGTGCAACCCGGCGGGCATCTCCGCCAACAGCCTGCGGATCGGCGCCGACGGCGTGCTCTCCGGCGGCGTGACGGTCGCTCCCGGGACCGCGGATGGCACGTACAGCGTGCAGGTGAGCGACGGCAGCCGCAGCGCGTCCACGCCGCTGACGGTCGAGAAGGCCGACGTCCCGGTCGTCCAGCGCAAGGTGACGCTGAGCAAGAGCACGGTGCGCCCGTGGACCTTCGTGAAGGTGTCCGGCGAGAACTTCACGCCGAACACGCTGATCGCCCTGGCCGGCGTGCAGGGGGCCGACCCGACCTTCAACTTCGGCCTCGCCTGGACCGACCGCAACGGCAAGTTCAGCTCGTGGATCCTGGTGACCAGCAAGAAGACCACCGGCATCACGGCGGTCGAGATCGACACGAGCTTCAAGTTCGACAAGCTCGGCATGGCCGGCATCACGGTGAAGTAGCCGCCCCCGCACCCCCGCACACGCGTCGGCCCCGACACCCGGATACGGGTGTCGGGGCCGACGCGTGCCTCTCGGGCAATCGCCGGGTCAGAAACCGAAGTCGAGACTCCCGAAGGTCTGGTAACCGCTGCAGTAGATGTCCCAACCGGGACCGGCCAGCGGGTTCGTAAGGCGAAGCGACCAATTCGTGGCGCTCGGCGGCGCAGCGCTCGTGTCCTTGAGTCGCACATTCGTACCGGCCGGGATCCGGGCGAGCGCCGGGATCGGCCCGATGACCATCGGCCAGGGCCCCCAGGCCGGGTGGGTCGACCCCGCGAAGTCGTGCACCGTCCCGACACCCGATCCACCACTGCTGGTCTGGATCGTCCGGAGCACGATCGCGGCGGAGTTGGCGGGAACCGCCGTGTTCTGGCCGATCGACGTGGACACCTTCATCTTCTGCGGCAGGGTGGGACTGGAAGCGCTGGACGACAGTGTCGCCGTGAACGGCGAGGGTCCGAAGATCGCACCACTGGGGTCGTTGCAGGTGAACGTGACCGACCGCGCCTCCGGCGGAATCGCGTAGGCGGATGTGGACAGTGCGGTGACGGCGACCAACGCACCGGCGGCGCAGGTGATGCCGGCGGTGACGAGCTTGGTGGGTTTCATGACGAATCCTTTCGTCGGACCGGCCGAGGCTGGGGTTCGGCCGATCGCGCGTCATTCCATGGAAGCGACACGGAGGAAAGGAACCGACGTACGGGAAGCGCCCGTTGCGGCCACCCGAAGGTCGCCGCAACAGGCGCTTGCTCCATCCGGATCCGAGCGCTCCGGCTCCCTGGTCGAGAGCCGGGCGGATCAGAAGGTGAAGTCGCCGGTACCGACGTCCTGGCCGCCGGCGCAGCGAATGTCGGCGGGGGCCGGGAGGTTCGCCTGGATGCGCACCGAGTAATTCGTGGCACTCGGCGCACCGCTGGTGCCGAGCAGCCGAACGGCGGTACCGCTGGGCAGACGCGAAGCCGCCGGGACCCCGCCGAGCGTGATCGGGTCGCCCACGTTCATCGGCAGATTGATGGTCCCGCTGAAGTCCCATGCCACGGACGCACTGGTGACCGTGCGGATGGTGGTCGTCAGCGAGTTCGCCGCGATCTTGACCGGCGCCTTGATGGACGAGGTGAGCTTCATCTTCTGCGGGTTCGGCGAGCCCGGGTCGCTGGAGGCCAGAGTGCCCGCCCCGTTGGTGGAGTACGTGATGTTGGTGAGGATGTCGACACACGTGAGAGTCACGCCGCGCTGCTCCGGCGGAATCGCGTTGGCGGTGCCGGACATGGCCATCACGGCCGCGAAGGCACCCGCCGTACAGGCGATGCCGACCGTTGCGACTTTGGAACGAGACATGAGGGGTGGTGCTCCTTTCACGGCTTTCCGAATGGGCACGCACTCGCCCGAGTTCCTGAAGCAGGCAAGGCGCTGGTACTGCCGGCCGGTATCTCGACATCGACAGGGGGCGCCGACGCAAGCCATACCGCGAAGGGCCCGCATTGCTTCTGCCTCGGGCCTTCCGGCACAGGGAGAGTGAAGCGGCAGCCCGAAAAGAAGTCAATGCCTAATGTCCACTTTTGCAAACCCAAGTGATCTTCGAGAAGCTTCCAACCATATCGACCGAGAGACCACCTTCAATCCCCAAGATCATTAAATACATATCTTTGATCATGGTGACACGCGTCACTATACAGGCATGATTACTTAACGTGAGTATCGTCGGGAATTCCCGGTAAAACAAACGTCTCCCGAGACGCGAAGGCGTCCGGGGAGACGTTTGGAAACCAATCCTCGACCAAAAGCGAAGTCAATGGTTCCGGTGGTTTATTTCCGGTCCGGTGATCAGAAGGTGAAGTCGTCCGTCCCGGAGTCCTGGCCACCCGCGCAGTACGTGAAGACGGTGACCCCGGCCAGATGCGATTCGATCTTGACCGACCAGTTCGCCGCGCCGGGCGCCGCACCGGAGGTGTCCACGAGGCGCACCTTGGTACCGGCGGCCAGCCGCGACGGGGCGGGAACGGGCCCCAGCCGAACGGGGTTGCCGACGTTCATCGGCGCGTTGAGCGTGCCGGCGAAGTCCCACGCCGTGCCCGCCCCCGCGCCGCTGGTCTGCACCGTGCGAATCGTCGTGGTCAGCGCATTCGGCGGAATCTGAACGGGCGAGGTCATCGGCGCGGTCAACTTCATCTTCTGGGCCGTCGTGCCGCCCGAGTCGCTGGAGGCAAGAATGCCCGGGCCGTTCGTCGCCCAGGTGGTCCCGCCGCTGTCCACGCACGTGAGCGTCACCGCCCGGGACTCCGGGACCATCGCGTGGGCCGTGCCGGACAACGCCGCGGAGGCCGCGAACGCGGTGGCCACACACGCGATGCCGGCGGACGCGAACCTGGTACGAGTCATGAGAACACTCCTTCTCGATCGGTTTCCAAGACCCGACCCCGCCTGTCGACTTCGACCCGTGCCCCCGGGGGGAATGCGCCCGCCGCCCTGGGGATCCGGGGCGATACCGATGACAAGGCCACTCCACCCCACGCTTCGGGGCCCTTTCGGCAGGCTCGAGTCAAACCGTACGGTCGGCAAAAGTCAATGCTGGTTTCGATTCCGGAAAACCCGGGAAAGAAACGAAATGGAGAATGCGGAGCCAAGTTTATCGAATTTCGATCTTGGTGACACGTGACACCGGATTCGGGTGACATCCGGACAATCAACGAATCACCGAAAGTGATTTCCGAGCCGTCATCGGGACACTCGACAGGCCCCCGATGTTCGCCCACACCGGCCCGCGCCACCGTTATCCGGACATACGTACGCCTGCCCGGGCGGCACGAGGCCACCCGGGCAGGCGCGAGACGTCATGAACGTTCCGGACCGGATCCCCGAAAAGCGGGACCCGGTCCGGGATCGATCAGAACGAGAAGTCGGCCGAGGCCGCGTCCTGCTTGCCGGCACACCAGATGCTGATCGGGGAGCCGGAGATGCTCGTGGTGATCAGCACGGACCAGTTCGACGCGCTGGGCGCGGCGGCCGAAGTGTCCTGCAGCCGCACGTTGGTGCCCGCCGCCAGTCGCGAAGTACCCGCGACCGGGCCCAGGTTGATCGGGTTGTTGATGTTCATCGGCAGGTTGACCGTGCCGGTGAAGTCGCGAACCGTGCCCGTGCCGGTCTGGATGGTGCGGATGGTCGTGGTCAGCGAGTTGGCCGGGATGTTCTGCGGCGCGAGCAGCGGCGAGATGAGCTTCATCTTCTGCGCCGCGGTGCCGCCCGGGTCACTGGAGGTGAGGGTGCCAGTGCCGCCGGTGACCCACGTGGTACCCGTGCTGTCCTTGCAGGTGAGGTTCACGCTGCGCGAATCGGGGACCGCGTTCGCGGTGCCGGACAGCGCCATGACGGCGGCGAAGGCAGCGGCCGAACAGGCGATACCGGCACTGGCGAGCTTGGTGCGAGACATGGTGGAGCTCCTTTTCATCGCTTCCGAGTACCTGGTGGTGGCGCACGTTCTCCCCGGCCTGCACGCCGCAGGCGAAAACGGTGGAGCAACCGGCGGGCATCCCGAACGAGCCGATCGACACTGCACACGGCCGACCGACACGAGCTGACTATCGAGATCCGAGGCGGGCCCGCTTCTTCCCCACGCTTGGGGCCCTCCGGCACAGCCAAGAGTGAAACTGTGCAAGCGGAAGAAGTCAATACGGTTTTGTAGATGAAGTCACCGGGCAGCGATCGTGAATCGATCGCCGTTCCTATTGACTCGGTCAAGCTCGGAAAGAGGAGGCCGGAGCAGGTTTATCAAAGTTGATCATGGTGACACGTGACACCAAGATCACCGCGTTTTACGCATTGCTTCCTGGGCCTTTATTCGCTAGATGTTCGGGCGGACCAGCAACGTTCGGAGTTCGCCATCCCGGCCATTTCACCCAGCACTCGGCCAACGCTCCAGACAACCGTCGCCGACGGGCAACGGGCGCAGTGGGCGACGAAATGTCGTCCTCCGGGCGTACGCGGGGGAAGCGGACTCTCCTGCACCAAGAGCCACCAGGCACCTCCCACCCGGCTAGGAGAAACGTGTCCCGAATGCGAAGAATCGCTCCGCGCAGACTGATCGCGGTCGCGGCCGTCGGCGCCGTCGCAAGCACCGGCGCCCTCGTCCTGGCCCCCTCGGCCCAGGCCGACACCGTCGACTACGCGACGCACTGCACCAACCCGTACTCGACGCCGCCGGACGGCAACGTCAAGATCGACCTGGTCGTCACCCCCGCCAAGAGCACCTACCAGGTGGGCGACGTCGTCTCGGTCGAGTGGCAGTGGAAGCTCTACCCCAAGGCCCCGACCTCGATCCCGGTGGTCGGCAAGGTGCCGAAGGACTCCACCTACCCGGTCGGCACGGTGAAGTTGACGGGCGCGCAGACCGGCAACTTCGCCATCCAGGGACCGAAGATCAACCCCGAGGCGCTGCCCGGTCAGGATCTGATCCTGAGCAACCCGGTCGGCAACGTCACGCTGACCCAGGCCGGTCAGGTCAACCTGACCCCGGACATCTACTCGACCTGGACCACGGCGGTCGGGCAGACGGTCGAGACCAAGTGCTCGCCGATCAACCCCATCTCGGTCTCGCGCACTCTCACCGTGGACGGCCCCTCGCAGGGGGCGCCCACCGTCAGTGCGAACCCGGGTGAGTTCAACGCCGGTGCGCAGGTCGCCCTGTCCGGCACCAACTGGGCCGCCGGCACCCCGTCGGTGCAGCTGTGCGACGCCAACGGCGCCGCCTGCGACGCGACCAAGATCGCGGCGAACAGCCTGGTGGTGGCCAACGGCGCGCTGTCCGGCAACATCAACACCGTCGCGACCGTGCCGACCGGCAACTACAAGATCAAGGTCAAGGTCGGCGCCGGCGAGGCGCTCACCCCGGTCAAGATCAACGCCGTCGCCCGGCAGGCCACGCTCAGCCCGAACCGCGGCCCCGTGGGCACCACCGTCACGGTGAGCGGCAAGAACTTCAACCCGAACCTCACGGTCATCGCACGCGGTCAGACCGCGACCGGTTACGTGCTGGACGAGACCGCCGCGTACGCCGACTCGGCGGCCGACGGCACGGTCACCATCCCGGACTTCGTGGTGAGCGACCCGAGCATCACCTCGGTCTGGATCACCGAGGGCGTGGACGAGGCGACCGGCTTCGCCCTGCCGTTCACCATCGGCGCGGCCCTGCCGGCCACGCTTTCCGCGTCGCCCGCCGCCACCCACGCCGGTGGTTCGGTCGCGGTGTCCGGCAACAACTGGACCCCGAACGGCTCCGCCACCGGGTCGCTGTGCGCGGCCGACGGCTCGGCGTGCAGCACCGCCCGGATCACCTCCGGCCCGATCGCCATCGGCGCCGACGGCTCGCTCGCCGGCAACGTGACGATCGCCGGCAACGTCGGCGAGGGCACCTACAAGCTCAAGCTGAGCGACGGCAGCAACAGCGCGCTGGCCTCGGTCACCGTGCAGCGCCGCTGGCTGGAGCTGAACAAGACGTCCGGCGACCCGTGCACCTTCGTCCTGGTCACCGGACACGGCTACGGATCGCTCGCGTGGGTCAACGTCAACGGTCTGGCGGGCAACTCCAAGACCAGTGACTGGGCCGGCGCCTGGGCGAACGCCAATGGCGACTTCAGCATCTGGATCCTGATCACGAAGTCGAACACCACCGGCATCATCGCGTCGGAGACCTTCCACTCCGACCGCAACGCGTCGACCCCGTTCACCGTGACGGGCTGACGCACCTCCGCACGGCTCGATCGAAGGCCGCCGTCCCTGTGGACGGCGGCCTTCGCCGTGCCGAGCGGCGAGCCGAGAAGCGGAAGGATCAATTCCGTTTCCCTGTTCTTCCCGCGCCTCTTCCCTTGCCGCGCGGCAAGTCGATCATGTTGACACGTGACACCTGGATCGCCACGAAATAGTCATTGACTTCGTCAGCAATTAGCGGATGAATACGGTGTCGGACCATCTATTGCCGACTGCCATCGCATCCGTCGCATTCCGACCGGCGGCCCGCCCCGCTCCGAGAGGGCGGAGACCGCAGTGCAATTCCCGGATCGCGCGGTGCCGCTCCATCGTGGCAGGAGGCATATTCCCATCCCCGCGAGGAGAATAGTGTCCCGAATGCGAAGAATCGCTCCACGCAGGCTGCTCGCCTCGACAGCCGTCGTCGCCGTCGCGACCGCCGGCGGTCTCGTGGTCCTCGCACCGTCCGCCCAGGCGGCCCCGGTCGACTACACGACGCACTGTGTCAACAAGTTCTCGCCGAACCTGCCCAATGGTCAGGTTCAGATGGACCTTCAGGTCACCCCGGAGAAGCCGACCTACGCCGTGGGCGAAGAGGTCACCGTCAAGTGGCACTGGACGGTGTTCCCGAAGGCCCCGCCGACCATCCCGGTGATCGGCAAGGTGCCCGCGAACTCGACCTACCTCGACGGCACGGTCAAGCTCTCCGGCGCCCAGACCGGCTCCTTCAAGACCATCGGGCCGCAGGACAACCCCGAGGCCCTGCCCGGTCAGGACCTCAAGGTCAGTGACGGCACCGGCAAGTTCACCCTGACCACGCCCGGCGACGTCAACCTGACGCCGGACGTCTACTCGACCTTCACCACGGCCCTGGGCCAGAAGGTGCCGACCGACTGCTCGCCGGTGACCCCGGTCTCGGTCTCGCGCACCATCAAGGTCGAAGGCACCTCGCAGGAGCCGGCCACCCTGGTCGCCCCCGCCGAGGCCAACGCCAGCGCCTCGATCGCACTGACCGGTGCACACTGGCCGGCCGGCAGCCCCTCGGTCGAGCTGTGCGACGCCGCCGGTGCGGCCTGCGACGCGGCCAAGATCGCCCCCGGCAACACCCTCGCGGTGGCCGCCGGAGCGCTCACCGGCAACGTCTCCACGATCGCCACCGTGCCCGCCGGCGACTACAAGATCAAGGTCAAGGTCGGCGCCGCCGAGGCACTCGCCCCGATCAAGATCAACGCCACGGCGCGGCAGATCAGCTTCGATCCGGCCAGTGGTCCCCTCGGTACCACGGTCAAGATCACCGGGAAGAACTTCGCCCCGAACATCACGGTCATCGCGCGCGGCCAGACCGCGACGGGCTACGTGCTGGACGAGGTCATGGCCTACGCGGACTCGGGTGCCGACGGAACGGTCGTCATCCCCGACTTCATCGTGAGCGACGCGTCGATCGCGGCGATCTACGTGACCGAGGGCACCGACGAGTCGACCGCGGTCGCCGCTCCGTTCCGCATCACCGTCCCCGGTAGCGGCCTGGACCAGACGGTGACCGGCAGCGTGGTGGCGGGTGGCCTGACCATCTCCCAGTCCGCCGGCGCGATCAAGCTGTCCGACATCACGATCAACGGCCAGGCGCAGAACATGACCGGCGCGCTGAACACCGTGACCGTGAAGGACTTCCGCAGCGGCAACACCGGGTGGACCCTCACCGGCTCGGTGACCGACTTCACCAACGGCACCGGCGGCAAGATCGGCGCCGACAAGTTCACCTGGACCCCCAAGGTCGCCGCCGGCCCGGGTTCGCCCAGCGTCGCGGTGCCCGGTAGCACCGGCCCGATCGGCACCGGCGCCACGCTGGCGTCCGCGCCGGCCGCCGCCACCACGGGCGGCACCTTCGCCGCCGACGCCGACCTCTCGCTCGCCGTTCCGGCGTACCAGTCGATCGGCACCTACAGCGCCACGCTGACCCTCTCGATCAGCTAGCGCGCGGCACCTCGCAACACGGCGGGCCCGCACACCGGCAACCGGGCGGGGGGGCCCCCCCCGTGGTGCCCCAACCCGAGCGGGGCCAAGCCCCCCCCCAAAAACAGGGGCC